>CAYWCH010000006.1:0-4276 GCA_964456715.1 uncultured Anaerolinea sp.
CAGTATCTTCGATATCGAAGCACAGATCGTTCATCGATTCGTTGATCTTCTTCCCCAGGAACTCATACCCCTGGTTCCTGGTCATCCTGGCGGTTTTCCCTTCGATGAATATAATGCTGACAGCATCATAAGGAACAAGCCTGCTGATCTGTCCAAGCAGCACGTCCAGAACTTCGTCAAGGTTCAGGGTGGATGTCAGCTTTGTGCCGATTTCCTGCATGGTTTCGGCGATGCGCCGCTGATCGTATTCGGATTTAAAGAGGCGGATCCTTTCAATGGAAACACTCAGTGAGTCGCAAATCGATTCGATGAGGTGGATCGAATCATC
Organism: uncultured Anaerolinea sp.; assembly: GCA_964456715.1. GTDB lineage: Bacteria > Chloroflexota > Anaerolineae > Anaerolineales > Anaerolineaceae > UBA6107. Next base: position 329 of record CAYWCH010000006.1, read on the forward strand.
GTCGAGTTGTTTGCCTTTGGGGATTATGATGTTCACCAGCCCCAGCGAGGTGATGCCTGATCTAAGCGGGAAAGCGCAATGATCGATCGGTTGATGATCGGAATTTTCGATCTCCCTGCCACAATCGCAATCACTGTATTCTGCAGGGTTGATCAATTCGCCGTTAAGCAAATCCGTCAAACATTGACAATCGTTGCTCTTCGAGTCAATAAAAATCAGCGGGCCTTCTTTATCGTTGACCAGGTATTGCACCGTACGATGGGTCAGCCCTTCGTTTTCCAGAAGCAGGGTCCAGATCTTTTCAGCTTGTGAGATTTTCAAGATGCTGCGCATGGTGGGGATCAAGGCCTGGCGCAGAGATGTGGCCTCGTTGAGCTCTTCATTGACCAAGCGAAGCAGCGAAAGCTCTGAAGCATTGCGTTGGGCATCCGTAAAGGCCTGCTTCATTTGTGCTTCAGCCTGCTTCAATTGTTCAGATTCCATTTTTCTGCGGGTGATGTCATGGAAGGTCATCAGCCAGCCTGCCAGCAAGCGGTCTTCATCCACGAGGTTGGAAATGCGGATTTCGTAGGAGTTGGGGTTGCTCCCCTTGTTGTCGGTGATTTCCATGTCGTTGGGTGTAACGAGTTCGGGAGTGAATTTCAACGATTGTAGTTGAGGAAAAAATGACGTGATCGGACGCCCCACCCAGGTGGATGAAAGCCCCTTGAAGTGCTTTTTGGCTGCGAAGTTGTATTCGATGATCCGGCCTTCTGCATCCAGGACGATCACTGCGTCATTGAGTTGATCCAGCAGGGTTTTGCGCGCGATCGGCATCAGATCTGTGATCTGAATCCTCAGCAAACCGAGACTGATGAGCACCATGGATATTGCTGAGGCGATCAGGAAAAAGTAATCCTTGCCCTCTGAGATCAACTTTGGCAGCATGATGATGCTGGTCATCCAGGGGATGACCATGCCGAAAGTGATGTAGAGAAGCTTACCCCTTGACCAAAGCGGTGTGCGGAAGTACGCGATCAATAAGAGGATCAGATCGATCAAAAGAAAGACCAGTACATAGATCGAGAAGAACCAGAACCACCAACCGTATTCATTGATATGGATCCCCGGAAAACCAGACACGGGGAAAAGGTTGTATGAGCGGGTCCTGAACCAGTGATGCAGCGGATTTGTCCAGATGATAATCTGGTTCACGACGGGTTGAATAGCAAAAAGCACCCAGATGAACGGGTTGAATTTTGTTTTCCATTGTGAATAAAGTTTTACAAAACTAAAGTAGATAATTGGGAAGAGCGAAATTGCCAGATATTGGAAATTCTCAGCAGCCGCCCGAGTGGTTAGAGAAGAAAATGCGATTTCAATCACATAGGCAACAGACCAAATCAGCGTGGCAAGTGCCATCCAAATCAAGTAGTTCGCGCCTTGAGTGTAGCGCCGTTTCCAAGCGAACAGCATGATCGCGACCGAGGTTAAGGCCGAGATGACACCAACACTTAAGTTCGTATAGGAGGGCCAATTATAGAAAGGCATTAATCTCCTTGTAAACCATTGTTTAGCATGGTCGTGTAATGCTTTGCTTTTAATCATTATAGCGATTGGAAAAGAAAAATTCCGTAAAGATTTTAAGTAAAAAGTTGAGTAAAAAGAATTGATTATGCTGTAGAATTAAAAAATAAAACTAGGATTAGGGAAAGAATATGGCACTGACAGAGTTTTCATTCACACCAAGCGAATACATTCTTTTAAATGGCGATAAATTCGCCCCTGAATCAAGAGGAGAGCACAAGTTATACCTCTTATGCAGCGATGGGATTGTGGACGGGGTATACCTGACCACCCTGATGTGCGCTGCAGCGATCTTGGCCAATGAGCTCGAGGGGGCCTTGGAAATTGATTTGGTGAAGAAGAAAACTGCCTTTGGACTCAAAGAAAACCAGGAACTGAACTTGCGTCCCTGCGGACAAACCCCCAACTGGAACGGCTATACTCTCGAATCCGGCGTCATGTTTGCCGCCAGCCAAATGTACGCCTCACCCGGCGATCATACTGCGCGGAGGACGATCTATACCACCCTTGCCAAGGACCGGCTGAACCCCTGGGAGAAGGTGGTGGAATTGGTCGAGTGGGGGTTGGCGTCCAGCAACTGGCTGATGCCTGTGGAAGGGGAGGCGGCAGCCGCGTTTTCCACCCCGTTCATCTGTCCGGCCAAGGTGCGTGACCTGGCCTTCTCGCAGCCTTCCACACCGATCGTCAACCTGCTCACCGCTTGCAAGAAGAGCCGACCTGAAGTTTGGCGCCAATTGATGACGGAGATCGGCCAGGCTTTCCAGGACCGTCAGAGCGATTGATCTGTTCTTTCATAGACATATATGATGGGGGATGCAGAGTGGGGTATCCTCGTAACAGCAGAGACAGATCCATTTACCAGAAAGTTAGAATTCACCTCTGTGAGTGCAAACTGTCACAGAGGTGTTTTTTGCTGTAGTGAGGGAGTCAGTTTTTCTCGATCAATAATACCGGGCATCCGTAAGAATCGCGAAACCGAGGACTGCATTCATGATGGCGAGCAGAATCCCAATGCAACCCAATACCAGACCCGCGATCGCCATCCCCTGTTTGCTCGATTTAAGGCCAATGGCGCCAAAGATGACCGCCAGAATATTGACCGGCAGACCGCAGATGGGAAGCAGCCAGGAAGCTGCGCCCACAATGCCAAGAACCAGAGCTGCGATGGCCAACCCTGAATGATCGTTTGGATTTTGAACCGGTGGTTGTGTTGGATAATCCATAAGCACTCCTTTAATGAAATCTAAGTATAGCAAGAAAAAGTAAATGAGCAAATGGAATATGGCATTTGATTTTCTGGCTGTGTGAATGAAAAAACCCCCGTGAATTTGATTCAAGGGGTTTTCTCAAGGGAGAGAGGAAAATGTTAAAAAGAAGAGCCCTACTGATGATTTGACGATGCTGATCCTTCTTTTCTGAACATAATTGTCTCACCCGATTGTGCAGATTTGATGGAGAAATGATCGCGTGGTCTGGAGATGATCAAGAGGGGTGACGAAAAACCCTGTCACTCAAGCGCGGGTAACAGGGTTTTTCAAAAGGAGAGAAGTACGGCAGGCTTACTCGCCAGTGTCGCCGCCAAGATACGCGTTGATCACGACAGGGTTATGCAGCAGCTCGTCGGAGGGGCCGTCCAGAACCACCCGGCCGGTATCGAGCACGTAGCCGCGGTCGGCAATGGAAAGAGCCATCAACGCATTTTGTTCGACCAGAAGGATACTTGTCCCGCTCTGGTTGATCTCACGAATGGTGTCAAAGATCTGTTCCACCAGGATGGGGGAGAGCCCCATCGAAGGTTCATCAAGAAGAAGCACTTTGGGTTTTGCCATCAGACCACGACCAATCGCCAGCATTTGCTGTTCGCCGCCGGAGAGGGTACCGCCCTTCTGATTGCGCCTTTCCTTCAACCGGGGGAATCGTTCAAAAACCTCTTCGATCAGGCGATCCTTGTCCTTCTTGTCGGGGTTGAGGAAAGCGCCGAGGTCGAGATTTTCCCATACGGTGAGGGTACCGAAGATCTTGCGGCCTTCGGGTACCTGGATGAGACCGCGTTTGACGATCTCAGGAGGTTGCACCTCGGTGATGTCGCTACCCTGGAAACTGATCGATCCCTTGGTGGGGCGGATCAGGCCGGAGATTGTGTTCAGGGTCGTCGATTTACCGGCGCCGTTGGCACCGATGAGGGTGACGATTTCGCCTTCATTCAACTTAAAGCTCACTCCTTTAAGCGCCTGGATGGAGCCGTAGTGGACGTCGATGTTCGATACCGATAAAAGGCTCATCAGTGTTTTCTCCTGTACTTGCGCGCGAGGGCTGCGCCGCCGGGGCCGAGGTAGGCTTCGATGACACGCGGGTTGGATTGGATCTCCGCCGGGGTGCCGT
>CAYWCH010000006.1:4286-7143 GCA_964456715.1 uncultured Anaerolinea sp.
GCTGACGCCTTTGATCGCATGGATGCTGCCATAATAGACATTAATATCGTTGACTTCAAGCATTGGCATATCGCTTAGGCCTCCTTGCTTTTACCGAGATAGGCTTCAATCACGGCCGGATTCGCTTGGATCTCCGCCGGGGTGCCGTCGGCGATTTTTTGCCCGAAATCGAGCACAACGATATGGTCAGAAATACCCATCACCACGTGCATGTCGTGTTCGATGAGGATGACAGTGATGCCGAATTCATCGCGCAGTTTGCGGATCAACGATGTCATCTCCAGAGTTTCTTGGGGATTCATGCCGGCGGTCGGTTCATCCAGCAGCAGTACCTTGGGATTGCTGCCGAGGGCGCGGGCGATCTCAAGCCGGCGCTGTGCCCCGTAGGGCATGGAACGGGCGGGGCTGTTGCCCATGCCCTTCAAGCCAACAAAATTCAACCAGCGCACCCCTTCCTGCAGCGATGCCTTTTCTTCCTCGTTATACCGGCGCGACCGTATCACGGCGTCCAACCAGGATTCGCGCAGCCTGTGATGCTGACCCACCAGGACATTTTCGATGGTGGTCATGTTGGCAAAGAGCCGGATATTCTGATAGGTACGCGAAATGCCCATGGCAGCGATCTTGTCGGTCGTTTTACCGCGCAGCGATTTCCCTTCAAAAAGCACAGTTCCGTGTTCGGGGGTGTAGAAACCCGAAATACAGTTGAACAGGGTGGTTTTGCCGGCGCCGTTTGGGCCAATGATTGAAAAGATCTCACCCTTCGGGATGTCAAGATCGACCTTGTTCACGGCGGTCAGGCCGCCGAAGATTTTGGATACCTCTTGAACCTGGATGATGTTTTTGGTCATTTCGCACCTCCGGTTTTCTTCTGCGCAGATCCTTCCGCGGTTTGCGGCGGCGCTGTTCCCTCCTGAGATTCATCGGGCAGGGTGAGGGTGGGGCGTTGTGAAGCGATAAGGCCGGCCGGGCGCAGGATCATCATGGCCACCAGCAGAGCGCCAAAGGCGAGCATGCGGAAATTTTCCACTTCGCGCAGGATCTCGGGCAGACCCTTGAGGGTGAAGGCGCCGAGCAGTGTGCCGGGAACGTTGCCCATGCCGCCCACGATGATGAGACAGAGCACATTCACTGAGGCCATCAGGGCGTGTTCATCGGGGCCGGTGAACTGGTTTCGCGCGGCATAGATGCCGCCGGCCAGGCCGGCGAACGCGGCACCGATCATCAATGCCAGCAATTTATATTTACCCGTGTCCACACCGCTGGCCTGGGCTACCGTTTCGTCTTCGCGGACGGCCATCCAGGCGCGTCCGGAGCGGGAATGCTGCAACCGCCGATAAACGTAGATCGCCGCCAGCATGGCCAGGATGATCAAATACATATAATCGATATCGTTGAATAACCTGCCAAACAGGGTGGGGCCGTGAATATCCTGAATGCCGCGCGGACCGCCGGTGAAGTTGGTGAGAATGTCGCTTTTAAGCATGATGCGGATGATCTCACCGAAGCCGAGGGTGACGATGGCCAGGTAGTCACCGCGCAGGCGCATGATCGGCAGACCGATCAGTAATCCTGATATGGCAGCCAGGATGATGCCGAGGATCAAGGCGGGCCAGAAACCCCACATCAGGTGATGCGGCTCGGGGGCGTTGAGCAGCGCCATGGTGTAGGCGCCGATGGCAAAGAATGCGATGTAGCCCAGCACAAGCTGCCCCGAGAGGCCAACGATGATGTTTAGGCCGAGGCCGAGGATAACGTACAACCCGACCGTGCCCATCACGTAATTCCAGTAAGAGCCCCACTTGAGAGGCAATATTGCGACCAAGGCAAACAACAACACATAGAAGGCGTATTTCTTGATGGTGTTCGAGCGCGGTGACCCGCTGCGCACCCAGGCGATGGCGGATTTCCATCCGTTCGCTACCGCGGCTCGGGCTTTGACGGCCACCGGCAAATTCCATAGCACCGAGAGAGACCCGCCAACAACCGCACCCACGAAAAAGGTGGCGAAATTGGCCAGTACCCCGAAGATATTGGTGAGTTTGTACAGGCAGATCTTCATAAATGGCAGCGATAAAACCGCGAGGTAATCGCGCACGCTGCTCTTGGTCTTGACCAGCAGCAGGAGGACCGCAGCCAGGGCGGCGGCGATCAATCCCATCGCGAGGCCGGTCAAAACGCTGGCCAAAAAGCGTTTGCCAGAAGTATCCTGGCGGCGGGCTGAGAGCAGTCCCGCCCAAAGGGCGAGCAGGGCGCCGTAGGCCACCAGCGCGCCGCTGGCAGGGGTGGCGCCGGTGGTGGTGATGCCGACCAGCTTGGCCAGCAGAATACCAACGAGTGTGTTGAACCCGACCAGCACGCAAAAAACGTGCACGATGCCGAAAACAACGCCGAGGTTAAGGCTTTGACGAAGCGCTGACTTTTTCATACTTTTTCCTCCGCCAGGGATTCGCCGAGCAGCCCTGAGGGCTTGAAGATGAGCACAACGATCAGAATCAGGAAGGCGATCACGTCCTTAAGTTGGTAATCGATTCCCAGGGCAGCCGGACCGACGGATTCGACCACACCCAGGAACAAACCGCCGAGCATGGCGCCGGGCAGGTTGCCGATGCCGCCAAGCACTGCAGCGGTGAAGGCCTTGATGCCGGGGATAAAGCCGGTGTAATAATAGATCATGCCGTTGTGGATGCCCCACATCACACCGGCGGCTCCGGCCAGGGCGCCGCTGAGGATGAACGCCTGGCTGATGGTGCGGTTCACGTCCACGCCCATGAGGGCGGCGGTCTTTTTATCGAGCGCAACCGCGCGCATGGCGCGGCCAAGCTTCGTTTTGCGCACGATGGTGTAAAGCACGATC
>CAYWCH010000006.1:7153-9851 GCA_964456715.1 uncultured Anaerolinea sp.
ATAAGTGATCACGACGTCGCTGTTATTAATAACAATCGTCCAACCATTTCCCCGCGTAAGGATATCGGGGTTGGTGTAGTTGCGAAGCTGTGAACTAAAAAGGAGCATCATCGCATTCTGCAGGAAGATCGAAGCGCCGATGGCGCTGATGAGCGGCACCAGGCGTGGAGCGCTGCGTAATGGACGGTAAGCAACTTTTTCCAGGAAGTAACCAAGCAGGGCTGAAACGAACATCCCCACGATAAATGCAAAAATGATGGATAATACCGGATAAGCATTGAGAAAGTTGGTGTTGGTGCTGCTGATCTGGATCACTTTCAATATTTCAAACACAAAATAACCGGCAAAAGCGCCGATCATCATCACTTCGCCGTGAGCAAAGTTGATCATGAACAAGATGCCATAGACCAGGGTGTAGCCAATGGCAACAAGAGCATATACACCCCCCAGGATCAGACCTGTGATCAACAGGCGCGTCCAGGTATCGGGACCGTAGGTGTGCTCAATGAACAATACCTGAACCAACCGATAAACGATAAATAACGCAACTGCGACACCCAAAACAGGCCGGGCGAATTTTAGGATCTGTTCACTTTTCTGTTTCAGGTCATGGCGACTGACGATTTTCATGGCGATGGTGGCTGCCTTTCATACAAAAGGATAGGGTCGGGGAGTGGTGCTACTCCCCGACCGTGGTGAAGAAGCCAATGTTACTCTGCGGGAACAAAAGCTCCATCTTGTACAACGACGAACGAGGGTCTTGCGGTGTTGCATTCACCGATTTCATTGCAGGTGAAGGTGCCGGAGAGACCTGCATAATTCGAGAGGCCGCGGACTGCAGCAACGAGGGCGCCGCGCGGGATGTACAGGTTGCCATCTGCGCCGACGAAAGCGACGGATTTGATCATGGCAACCAGGGCGGCAGCGGAGTCATAACCTGCCCAGGTGAACGGGGAGAGGGTACCGGGAGCGGCACCGAATTCTTCTTCATACTTGGCATTGAAGGCTGATTTGGCGTCGCTGTCAGGGCTGGCGGGGGCGACGGTTGCGTATGCACCTTCGCCGTTGGCGCCGGTGTTTTCGAGGAATTTGTCACCATAGGTTCCATCACAACCGAAGAATTTCACACCTTCCATACCGGTCTGTTTGAGTTCGTTCACGATCACGGAACCTTCAGCGATATAACCGCCGAAGTAGATGGCTTCGGGAGCGGAAGAGGCCACGGTGGAGAGCACGGCGGTGTAGTCGGTCTCGCCCGGGGTGACTGCTTCTGATGCCACAACGGTACCGCCCAGAGCTGTGAATTCAGCAGCAACGATCTCAGCCAAACCCTTACCATAGTCACTGCCATCGTGCATCACAGCGAGTTTGGTAATTCCGAGGTTGTTGAAGAGGAATTCAGAAGCATACTTGCCCTGCAGGCCATCGGTGAAGGCGATTCGGTTGAAGACCTTGGAGCCGAGGGTGGTCAGCGAAGGGGTGGTGGCTGACGGGGAGAGCATGGGGATGCCGACTTTCTCGTAGATGGGAATGGCGGCAGCAGTGGCGCCGGAGAAAATGTGACCGGCAACCGCGACGATGGCGGGATCGTTGGCGAACTTGTTGGCGACAGCAGCGCCGCCTTCGGCACCACCGCCGTCATCCTGTGCGTCGAGGGCGAATTTCCAACCGAGCACATCGCCGGCGTCTTCCATGGCGATGGTGGCACCCTGTGAAATATCGATGCCAAAGCTGGAATAACCACCGGTCATGGGGGCGCCCATGCCGATCTTCACAACTTCACCGGGTTTAAAAACAGCGCAGCCGAATTCATCTGCTGCGCAAACGGCCTCTGCGTCAACTGTAGCTGCGGCAGCTTCAGTGGCGGCTTCGGTGGCGGCGGGTGCCTGGGTGGGCGCCGCGGTCGGTGCGGCGCATCCTGCAAACAGGAAGGCCACGATCAACATACTAAAAACAACTTTCAGGGCTTTCTTCATTTCTACTTCTCCTTATCGAATATGATAAATCCTTGGATGATGTATTTCACAAAAATCGACTGATTCAAAGGTGCTGGACCTCCTCCGGACTTATAAAAAAGCCACCTGCTTTTGTCAGGTGGCTTTTAAGGTTTTTATAAACGTCCTATCTTTTTATCTTTTCCTTCGCCTGCCTAACTTCAAATAGACCTGCCAGCCACATGATAATGACGACAAGTCCAAGAAGCATAAAGTAGTAAACGAAAGAATGTGCCATGGGTCAACCTTATAAGAGAAGTTTATACAACTATTCAAGGACAATTACAAGTAGGTGGCCCATATTTTAAGAATCTTAATAATTAAATGGGACGCCTGGAATTAATCACCGGGTTGGCAGTGTTCTTGCCAACCCGGTGAAATGCGAATGAACTGAGGCTGATCAGGCGACCAGCTTGCGGACTTCGGCCAACTGGTTGGCGGATCCGAGGAGGCCGTTCTTTTCAGCGATGAACTTGGCATAGGCGGTCATGAATTCCTTGCCGATGGGGCGCAGATCGAAATTCTCGGGGTGATTGATGAAATACTCGCGGTGCACGCGGGTCCAGACCAGGCGACCGTCGGTGTCGATGTTGATCTTGGTCACACCGAGTTTGGCTGCCTGCAGGAACTGGCTGGCATCCACACCCTTGGCGCCCTTGAGGTTGCCGCCGGCGGCATTGATGCGGGCCACCTCGTCCTGGGGC
>CAYWCH010000006.1:9861-14824 GCA_964456715.1 uncultured Anaerolinea sp.
TCTTGTGGTACAGAGCTGGAACCGTGCATGACCAGCGGGAAGCCGGGCAGGTTCTTCTGGATCTCGGTGAGGACTTCGAAGTGCAGGCCCTGGCTGCCGCTGAACTTGAAGGCGCCGTGGCTGGTGCCGATGGCGCAGGCGAGGCTGTCGCAACCGGTGAGCTCGACGAATTTCTTGGCTTGGGCGGGATCGGTGAGCTTGGCGTTGGCCTCGTCCACCTTGACATGCTCTTCCACGCCGCCGAGCTGGCCGAGTTCGGCCTCGACGACGATACCTTTCTTGTGAGCGGCTTCGACGACACGCTTGGTGATCTCGACGTTCTTGTCAAACGGCTCGGCAGAGGCATCGATCATGACGGAGGAGTAGAACCCGCTGTTGATGCAGTCGTAGCAGGTCTCTTCGTCACCGTGGTCAAGGTGAACGGCGAAGATGGCTTCGGGGAACACCTGGTCCGCGCTGCGGATGAGGCCTTCGAGCATCAGTTTGTGAGTGTAGGAACGGGCACCCTTGCTGATCTGGATGATAAAAGGAGCCTGGCTGTCAATATTTCCGCGGAACAGGCCCATGGTCTGTTCGAGGTTGTTGATGTTATAGGCGCCGATGGCATATTTGCCGTATGCTGCTTCAAATAACTTTTTGGTGGTTACGATCATGGCTGTCTCCTTCAAAATAACTCCCTCGAGGGGAGGGGTGGTCTGGACATATTATAGCATTTTCGCCTCAGCGTCTCCTGAACAAAAATGATGAGATTTTCAGGAAGAGGTTCACTTCTGTGAACCTCTTCCTGATCCCCGTTTTCTTGGGGGAGGGTTGGATCATTCCAAACCAGCAGGCTCTGTTTCAGGTTTTGACAATTTGGTTTGCCCACTCTCGCCGCGAGTGTAAAAGGAACGATTAACCTTCAGGAGAATCGCGAAGAGCAGCAGAAGGCCCCCCGTTATGATCATTAAGGTCTGCACGGAGACATGATCAGCTGCAGGACCAAATACTGCCATTCCGATGGGCAGGAATCCGCTGTATGCAATTCCCAGCAGACTGAATACCCGCCCATGAACATTAGGGTCAGCCTTTTCCTGGATCAGGGTGGTTACCGCAATTTGCACCATCGGGATTGCGCTACTCATGAAGAACATCGCCACCGTGAACAAGACAAAATTGCGGATCAACCCCGCAGCAATGGCAAAGAGCGCATACACTGCAATGCCGGTGAGCAAGGTCAGGTTTCGGTTTTTGAATCCACCCCAGGTGCCGATCAACAAACCACAGGCAGTCATGCCAATGAATCCGACCATCTCCACGATCGTGAGGAACAGGTATTCTTCTCCAAAGGTTCTGGTCACCAACAGTGCAGAAAGGAACCCGGAAGGCACACTCAGGAAGATGAATGCCCCAAAAACCAGCAGCAATAAACCGATGAAGCTGTTGGAAAAGGCGTAGACGATCCCTGCCTTCATTTCTGAAAAGAAGGAGGTTTTTTCGACAGACACCGGTTTTTCGAGCGGTGGAAGCGCGATGCCTGCCAGCAGGCCGATGCCGACTACGGCAGTTGAGACATCAAGGAACAACACCGACCGGAAAACACTCATGGATAAGATCAATGCCGCGGCTGCCGGAGATGCAAACTGAATAATGGATTGCAGGGTGGCGTTTATCCCATTAAACCGCATCAGGTGTTCTTCGGGAACCAGTTGGGGGATCATTGCCCCTACTGCCGGAGATTGAATTCCCGAACCCAGGGAACGAATAACAGAGACCACCAGGATCGCTGTCAGAATCGCAGTGTTGTTTGATAGATAAGGGAATAATAAGGCAAGGGTCAATGTGGCAGCAGCAATGACACTGTCTGCGAGGATGATCAATCGCTTGCGGTTGTACCTGTCAGCCCAAACTCCAGAAAACAAAGAGATGATCATTTGAGGTACACATGAGCAGATCGTCAGTGCCGATACCCACGCACCTGAAGAGGTCTCCAGTGTGACATACCAGATGATCGCCATTTGAACGATCGCCGAGCCCAGTGCGGTGATTCCCTGACTGGCTAAAAACAGGATCGTTCTTTTCTTCCAGGGGATACTTGATTGATTCATTACCTTCCTCCATTTCTTGTTGTTGAGACAGCATGATAAGCAAGAAACAAAGGTTGGTGTTTAAGTGGAGGGTTTAATTCATTGCCTTCAATGACTGGAGCTGATCTATGATCATGGCAGCGTCCTGACGCGATTGTTCAAGCGATACCATTAAATGGTCGCAAACCGAGACGATCGTTTCATTATCTTCGGGTGTGTTGAGCACATCTCCCACTACGGCCGCTCTATCAACAGACAACTTGTTCAACAACCTGAGAATGGAGGAGAGCGAATAATTGGCCGATCGAAGTGTGCGAATTACCCTCAAACGTTCGATATCAGACTTGTCATAAACCCGGTATCCGTTTTGTCTGCGCTTTACTTTGATCAATCCATTCAATTCCCAATTGCGCAATGTATCGACCGTAACATCCAGGTAAGTTGCGGTTTCCCCCCTATTCAGTAATACCGGTTCCTGCAAATAATCGCTGCGCAAGATCGATTCCACGTAACACATGGCTGATCGTGCGTTTTCAATTTCCTTGACCAACATGGCGTCATACTGTTTTGTGCTTTCAATCGCATTATCAAAATCGCATGCGGCACACAGCCGGATGATTTCAATGGCCTTTTTCCTCAAACCGTTTTGCAGCACTTCGGTTTGGAGTGCAGTTCGAGCCAGTTGCATCTGTTGGAGATGCAGCGTTGTATAGATGCGATATCCATTCGCCAGGCGTTGAGGTTTGGTGATAAAACCGATTCTCTCGTACAACCGAACCGTATTCGGGTGGACTCCAACCAATTTTGCGATCTCATTCGTTCTATAGTTTTCCATAAAGCACCTGCCTGGAACCCTCTGATCATTCATCCACCACGTAATCGGGCAATGTTATCTACGATATCTTTCAGCACTGATTCCATATCATTAATAACCTCGGCATTCCAAAACCGGATGATCCGTACTCCATATCGCGTGAGATCTTCTGAACGCTGTTCATCGTACGCTTTTTGTTCGGGTGATTTGTGTACTTCGCCATCCACTTCGATTCCGAGCTTTAACCTGGGACAGTAGAAATCAATGATGTATCCTGCCACCGGATGCTGTCTGCGAAATTTATATCCCAAGAGACTTTCACGCCGCAATTCCTGCCAGAGTTTTTCTTCGGCCGGGGTGGGGTTTTGACGTTGTTCTTTAATCACTTCAAGTAATGTGGGTGAAGAATCTCGTCTGGTCATATTTGTGTCCCTCCTACTGCTCAATCCCTCTCCCCTTGCCCCTCTCCCATTTCCAGGAAATGGGAGAGGGGGTGGGGTGAGGGCGAGGATGATCATTCATCCACCACGTAATCGGGCAGGTCGTCTTCGGCCACGTCCTTGCCCGAGACGACCTTGCCGCGTACCGAGATCCCCGCCTGGTGCACCGATTTTGGGTCTCCACTCACCAGCGGATGCCAGGCTGGCAGGTCTTTGCCTTCAGCCAGCAGGCGGTAGGCGCAGGTCTCAGGCATCCAGTAGAGCTGGCTGATCAGATCGGGGGTGAGGGTAAGGCAGGTGGGCACGCGCTGTGAATGTTCGGCGTAGATGGTGCAGCGGCAATGATAGATATCGAGAAATTCGCAGACCACGTTGGTGTGGTACAACCTGCCGGTGTCTTCATCCTCGAACTTGATGATGCAGCACTGCGCACATCCATCGCAAATCGATTCCCACTCCTCGCGGGTCAGCTCGGTCAGTTTCTTGGTCTTCCAGAATGGCGGCATAGGGGAGTTATACCATATTGATCACCACAGAATCACAGAGTTCTATAAAACGATCTCTCTGTGACTCTGTGGTTGTTTTTCAAACCTCAAACGATTGGAGTTCACCGTCAGCGATCTCCCAGACGCGCGTGGCAAAGTTCTGGATGAAGTAGCGGTCGTGCACCACGGCCAGCACGGTGCCATCGAAGCTCGAGAGCGCGCGCTCGAACTGATTGCGCGAGGGCAGGTCGAGGTGGTTTAGCGGTTCGTCCAGCAGAAGGAAGTTGGAGCCCTTCGCCACCAGGCAGGCCAGCGCCAGCCGGCTGCGCATACCGAACGAGCATTGATTCACCGGCAGCAGCGCTTCGTCGCCGCTGAAAAGGTACTTGTGCAGAAAGGCGCGCGCGCTGGTCTCGTTCATGGCTGCGATGTTCTGCAGGTTCTGCAGCACGGTCAGAGCGGGAACGAGTTCCTCCTGCTCCTGGGTCATGAAGCCCGCGACCACGCTGGGTCCGAGGCGCACCCGGCCGGCCAGCGGGGGGAGTTTGCCTGTGATGGTGCGCAGCAGGGTGGATTTGCCGCAGCCGTTGGGACCGATCAACACGCAGTGCTCGCCGTAAGTGAGTGCCTGGTTCAGGTGTGCCAGCAGCACGGACTCACCGTAACCGATGTTCAGATCGTCGAGAGCGAGTACCATCCGGCTGCTTGAAGGGGTATCGCTGAATTCCATCTTCATCTGCCAGGAGTCGCGCGGTTTGTCGATCTTCTCATCGGTGAGCAGGTGCTCCACGCGCTTCTCGATGTTCTTGGCGCGCTTGACGGTGGCCAGCCCGCGGTTGGCAAAGAAGCCCTTGGCAAATTTGTCGCCGCTGTCGGCTTTGCCACCCTTGCGGAACTGCGCCAGTCCACGCACGTGGCGTGCCGCCGATTGCAGCCGCTGGATCTCGTCCTGCTGGTCGGTGTATTCCTGCCAGTGGCGGGCACGTTCAGCTTCTTTGGTTTCGAGATATTCGCTGTAGTTGCCGGGGTAGGCTTTGAGTTCGTGGGTACCGCCGTCCAGCTCGAGGATGGTATTCACCGTGCGGTCGAGAAAAACACGGTCGTGTGAAACGATCAGAACCGCCGCGCGCGAATGCTGCACCCAGTTTTCCAGCCACT
>CAYWCH010000006.1:14876-15785 GCA_964456715.1 uncultured Anaerolinea sp.
CATGGCAAAATCGAGGTGATTGGTGGGCTCGTCGAGCAGCAGCAGCCCGGACCCCGATAGCAGCAGACCTGCCAGCCCCAGGCGGGTCTTTTGGCCGCCGCTGAGTGAGCTCACCGGCAGATTGCGCGGCAGTTCGTCCAGCGCGAAGGCGGCCAGCAGGGCAGGGGCGTTGGCTTCACTCTCAGCCGCCTCGCCCAGGCGGGTGAGGACGGTGTCGTACTCCTGCTGCAGACCGGGTTTATCAGGGTCTGCGGCCAGCCCTTCGGCCAACTCCTGTAAGCGTCTTTCCAGGGCGGCGCTGTCTCCCTGCATTTTCTGCAGGTAGCTGCCCAGTGTTTCGCCGGTGGGGAACTCGAGCGCCTGCGGCAGGTAGCCGGGCGTCGTCCCGGCCGGGCTGATCGAGAAACTGCCACTGTCGGCGCGCTCAATGCCTGCCAGGATGCGCAGCAGCGTGGTCTTGCCGCAGCCGTTGGGGCCAACCAGGCCGATCTTCTCACCAGAGTTGAGGTTGAAGGAGATTTTGTTGAGTACGGGAGCGATCCCGAATGATTTGGATATGTTGTGAACAGAAAGCATGATGAACCTCGCGATTAAAAACAAAAACCGTGGGCAGAATCCCACGGCGCATAATGCAATAGATCGGCACTCAGCCGAAAGCCCGGACTACCCGAAAAAGTCTTTATGTTAGAGGTTCTTGCCAGCCATGCGTTCTGCTCCTTATTAGTGGAATTGAATTATATCATAACAAACCCGGGGACGTCTGTTCAGACGTCCCCGGGAAGCGTTTAAAACAATGTTGCACTTAGTTCTTGTCGATCACGATCAGGATGCGGGTTTTCGTGATGTTGTTCTGCATTGACGAGACGCCGCCCACGACCGCCTGGATGGGGCTCAAGAAGCTGTAGTCGG
>CAYWCH010000006.1:15825-25455 GCA_964456715.1 uncultured Anaerolinea sp.
AGGAATCCAGCTTCTTCAAGAATCGCAGTCCATCCTGTAAGTTGATGAAAAATACCGGCTTCATCTTGCTGTCAAAAGCCGACCAGGATTGGCGGAACAGGTCTGAATCTTTGAGCGAAGCGCTTTGTGTGAACGCGTCTTGCATATCATCCAGGTTGGTGCCGAGGATGAAATAGCCGTTCTTCACACCGAAACCAAAGACGGTTTCTTCATAATACTCGTCGTTCACGCTCCAGGTGATGAATGGATCGGAGGATTCCTTGTTCACTTCCATGTAAGAATCTTCCAGGGCGCTCTTTAGGTCTTCAGCGTAGTCATTGATTTTGTCAGCATCGGAAGATTCCAGAATGACCATTCCGCCCAGATCGACGTCCATGTATTCTGAGAGGTAGCCGTTGCTGTCTTCATAGACACCGATCGCGTATTCGCCGGTGAGGATGGGCATGAGGTCGGTATCCAGGTTAAAGCCGATCACATCCTCGAGCATGCTCATCGAATCATCGAAATCAGATTCACCCACGGCTTCGGCGATCATATCACGGTAAGCAGCCCAGGCCATGTCGAGATGGCTGCCGCCGACAAACATCAGCGTATCTTCGGGGAAGAAAGCGGTCACGTCATTGACCCCGGCACTGGATTTCATCATCTTGATCTGGGCATCAGTCAATTCTGAGGGATCGTAGAGCACGGCCGAATCAACGGCAATCCCCTGTTTGACGAAGCTGATCGAGGCTGTCATAGCCTTGACCATATCCATGTTCACGTCGCCTGAGAAGTAGTAAGACAGATCGCTTTCGTCTTCCAACTGTTTCATGAGTGGTTGGGCACCCGCATAAACAAAGAACGATTTATCCTTTGGCAGGGCTTTGGCCAGTTTCTTGTAATCAGCAGAATCCGCCAACGATTTGCCCTTCTGGGCATCGATCGCGTCTTTGATCGCGTCTTCATTGTTGGCGATCAGCAATACTTTGCCCGAAAGCGCAATACTGATGAGATCATAGTCATAACTCGTGCCGACATCGATGGTGACTCCGTTGTAGGTGCTGCTGTCGAATTCGGCATCGTTATTGCGTTCGTAGCCATTTTTGAGTTTCTCGATGAACTCTTTGGCTTTGGCGGTATTGCGTACCTGCAACGAGATCACAATATCGGTGTCGTAATCGTCGTCGTACAGTCCGTTGATTGAAACGCCGGCAAATTGACCGATCCAGGGTTGGACGTCTTCGGTGAAGGTCACATCCAGGCTCTCATCCAGCATATCATCAAGTTCATTCATCAAGTCTTCCTGGCTCTCAATGTCGGAGTCGGCAGCTCTGGTGAACGCGGTGATGGTGTCCATGGCATCTTTGCCGGTCATGCTCTTGAGATCGACGGCCATGAATACTTCAGTATCGGCCGGGGCTGTTTTGGCCGTGCTGGTCATGCCGCCGCCGAACATCCCGAACGGATCGAGCACGAGCAGCAGGATGAGCAGGATGAGCACCAAGCCGCCCCCTGCCAGGCCGATGATCAAGCCGGTCTTGCCTTTCTTGACCGGGGGTTGATAGTAACCGGCTCCGTATGGCTGGTAGGGTTGTCCGCCGTATGGCTGCTGCGGATAACCCTGGCCGGGATATGGCTGCTGTGGATAGCCCTGTCCGGGGTAGGGCTGCTGGTTGGGATATTGCTGGGGTACCGGTTGATTGGGGTACTGTGGGTTGGGCGGTTGCTGCCCGGGTGGAACGTTCTGGTATGTGTTATTGTCGCTCATGTTCTCCTCCTCCTGTTTCCAATGTCCGATTCGATATAAAAAAAATGATCACAAAGGTCAGGGCACACAGCACGGCAGCGATGAGGAAAGTTTCATCGATCACCTTGACCAGGGTTTCCTGACTGATTCGGACCATGTCTCCCACGGATGCATTTGCGGCGATCAATTTGCGGATGATCGAGTTTGCGCGGTTGATATCGTAGATGGTCATGCTTGATACACCCACCGTCATACCAATGAGGCGCAGGGTAAGCACAATGGCAGACGCGGTGCCTCGCTGCAGGGGTGGTGCTGCGTCGAGCGCAGCCGAGGCAATGGGCGAGAAGGTCAACCCAAAGCCGATGCCGGTGAGGATGAGCTGGGGAATCATCGCTCCATAGGTGGTGTCCACCTGCCAGTGGTTCATCCATAAAAAGCCGGCGCCGGCCATGGCGATGCCCACCAGCGCGGGGATCTTATAGCCGTATTTTTGGGTGAGCCAGCCGCCGGGGATGGCTGCCACTGCGATGGGGATGGTCAGCGCCGAAAGCAGCCAGCCGCTGTCCCAGGCGCCGCGCTCGAGCGTGCCTGTACCGACCGAATTGATGTAGATGGGCACGTTGGCAATGGCGATGAACATGGCGCAGCCGATGAGCAGGTTGGCTGCCCCTCCGGTGAACAGGTTGCGGATCTTGAAGAGGGCCGGATCGTAGATCGGCAATCGGGTGCGGCGTTCCCACAATATTGTGATCACCAGGCAGACAGCCGAAGCCGCCAGTGCCCACCATATCACCGTTTTATCCTGCGAATCGGCGCTGATGCTCACATCGGCGCTGCCACCGCCGCCGATGCCCACGATCAAAAAGGTGAGCACGGCCGAGATGAGCGCCACGCCCACCCAGTCGATCGTGTGGGCGTTGGTCTCCTGCGGAATGTTGCGCAGCGCCCAAAAGATGAGTAAAAAGGCCAGAATGCAGATCGGGATGTTGAGCCAGAAGATGAGGTGCCAGTTAAAGTAGTAGACGATGATGCCGCCGTAGAGATGGCCCACCACCCAGCCGGCCGTGTCGATGGCGGCGATGATGCCCAATGCCCAAGAGCGTTTGCCGACAGGGTAGATGTCACCGATGAGCGCCATGCCCACCGGCACCATCGCACCGCCCCCCAGCGCCTGGATGACGCGCGAGGCGATGATGATTTGGAGTGAGAAGGTCGGTACATCGAGGCGGTCGCGGCTGAACAGGTAATGGATGCGCAGCCCGGCGCTGGTGAGCCAGGTGTCTGATACGGCCACCATGAACGATCCCAGCGTGAAAATCGCCAGGGCGATGAGGAAGACCTTGCGTCGCCCGTAAAGGTCAGAGAGGTGGCCCATCACGCTCATGGCGATGCTGTAGGCCATCAGGTAGCCGGTGACGATCCAGGCAGCCTTGTCGAGCTGGGTCTGGATGGGCAATTCGAGGTCGTAGATCACATGGGGGAGAACGGCGGAAACGACGGTGAGGTCAAGCGCGCCAATAAAGATCGGGATGCCGATCAGTGCGATTATCCACCCTGCTGAAAGCTTCTTTTTGGCCTGCATGATCTCCTTTACCTAAGGTTGGTCAGTGGTCATATCCGGAGGTTCAATCTCAACCGTCTCATTGATGTTCCAAAACTCGATCACCCAGATCTTTTCGCCGTCGGGGCTGCCGGTCTGTTCGGTCATTTCCATGCGGTAAAGGTCAAAGGTGACCGGATCGATCCATAGTTTGGCGCTTATCCTGCCGTCGGTCATCATTCCGTAGCTCAGGTCGTAAAGGTGCCGGCCTTCGAGTTGACCGGTGATCACGTAGAGCTTCTGTCCGGGCATGGTCTCGAGTTCTTCCAGCCCTTCCAGTTTGAGATCGGTCAGGTCGTTGGCGATGGACTGAACGCCGGTCTCGGGGTTGAAGAGCAGCATCGGGTCAAAGCTCTGGTTGGGCGGCAGCAGGATCCAGGCACCCGTGGCAAAGTTGGTTTCATATTGCTGCTCGCCGATGCAGATGGTTTTGATGTCTGTGACCAGGCCGGGGGTGACGATGCGAATCTCGGCCTGCAGGCGGTCAGGGGCGGTAAAATCGCCTTCCATTTGACTGAACTCGTAATAGTGCTGCTCGTCCAAAAAGGCCTGCGCGCCGGTGCTGTCGAGCAAAAAGGAGAAGCCCGTGAGCGATTGCATGCGCTCGCTGGTTTTGGCGATGATCTGCTCGGGCGGGATGGACATGTCGATGCGAGGACCGCAGGCAGACAGTATAAAAAGACCCGCCAGGATAGCGGGCAGATATTTAATTGTGAATGGATGTTTGAAAGACATTATGAATATTCTAGCAATTTTCCATAGAAATTACTAGTAAATCAACGCTTGGCAGGAATATATCGCATTTTCCATGTGGAAAACCGGTTAACCGCGAAATTCAAATTATTTGATTGCGGTAAGGGCGCGGCGTGCCATGCCCGCGTAGGGGCAGGTTGGGTTCGATCTTGCGAATTGTACACCCCCGAGCGGAGCGAGTGGGGTATGAACCCACCATTACACACGAGGGAAAAACCATCAACCACGAAATTCACGAAATGCATGAAAAATGTAGGGGCACGGCGAGCCGTGCCCGGTTTTGACATAAAAAACTCCTCTCCACGTTAATGGAGAGGGGTTGCGATCGCCGCACCCCCGAGCGATTTCTGCGAGAGGGGCAGGGGTGAGGTGAATTAGCAATGAATTTCTGGGTTTATCCTTCTAAACGGGATATACCTCTGCCGAAGTGCCCATGTAACATAATTTACAACTGCAATTTCAAAATCTCGGTTCTCCAAATCTATGAAAAGATATAAATCATTTAAGCCAGCTTCTGCTGCAAATCTGACCTCTTTATGAACGAATAAATATAGTTTTTCACTTAAATTATGCAAATTTATGTGAAAAACCCTCTGTTCTTCTCCATGTTGATGTTTTTGGATACTTTTACATTCTGGATCGGTATGGATAGAAATGTGAGTATTGGGTGTTGGATAATAGAAATAAACTTTTATCATTTTTCTCCTCCTTATTGTTACCCTGATAGAGTCAATTATTGCACGCTTGAATTAATAAATTATGAAGCCCAAAAATGGCCCTTTCTCTGCGTTCTCCGTGACTATTCGTGAGAAGGTTTTCGCGTGAGTCCATTTTGTTATACAATTAACCCACACGTATCTCACGGGGAGCCTTCATGTCCGAAATCTTCGACAACTACATAAAATCCATCGAACGCGACCTCCGCAGCGGACGCGCCACCGAATACTCCTACCGTGGCGCCTTTGAAACCTACATGGAGGCGCTCGCGTCCGGCATCCACGCCACCAACGACCCCCGCCACATTGATGTTGGTGCCCCGGACTTCATCGTCGAGAAGGGCAGGGTGCCCCTCGGCTACGTCGAGACCAAGGACGTCGGTGTCAACCTCGACCAGGTCGAGCGCTCCGAACAGATGAAGCGCTACCTTCCCGCCCTGCATAACCTCATCCTCACCGATTACCTCGAATTTCGCTGGTACGTCAACGGCACCTCCAAAGGGGATACGGTGGTGATCGCCACGGCTGCCCCCAACGGAAAACTGACCCCGACCCTCGGCGCCGAGCTACGCCTGGAGGCGCTCTTCAAGAACTTCTACGCCACCGAGACTCCCACCGTCCGCACCCCAAAAGAGCTCGCCCAGCGCCTGGCCGGCATCACCCGCTTCATCCGCAAACAGATCATCCAGGTGCTTGATGAGGGTGCCCCGGAACTCAAGGAATCCCTCAATAACCAGTACAAGATCTTCGCTGATTTGCTTCTCCCCAACCTCACGCACGAAGAGTTCGCCGATCTCTACGCCCAGGCCATGACCTACGGACTCTTCGCCGCCAAGCTCGCCGCCGCTGACGCGCCCTTCAACTTTGACGACGCTTACAAGTACCTGCGCAGCAACCCCTTCATGCAGCAGCTCTTTCAGGAGGTGGACCGCAACATCGAGGGCATTGCCGTCATCCACCCTTATTTACAGGACATCGTTTCGCTGCTCAACCGCGCCGAACCGGAGAAAGTCTTCGCCGATTTCGGCAAGCGCACCCGCACCGAAGACGCCGTCGTCCATTTCTACGAGACCTTCCTGGCAGCCTACGACCCCAAACTGCGCGAGAGCCGCGGTGTCTATTACACCCCCGAGCCGGTCGTCCAGTTCATCGTGCGCTCGGTGGATGAACTGCTCAAGACCCGCTTCGACAAGCCCTGGGGGCTGGCCGATTCCTCCGTCAAGGTGCTCGACCCCGCCTGCGGTACCGGCACTTTCCTCTACTTCGTCATCCAGCAGATCTTCGACGAGATTGTCAATAAACGGGGTCAGGCCGGGCAGTGGACCGCTAAAAGCAGGGAGATGCTGCGCCGCCTCTTTGGCTTCGAGCTGCTCCTGCCGCCCTACGTGGTCTCGCATCTCAAACTCGACCGTCTCATGGGCACCCTTGGCGCTCCCATCGGATCGGGCGAACGTCTTCACGTCTACCTCACCAACACCCTAGAAGAAGCCAGTGACCGCGCCGACCAGCTTGCCGGTATGGGGCTCAACATCGCCCAGGAATCCTCCGCGGCGGCGAAGGTCAAACGTGACGACGAGATCATGGTCGTCCTCGGTAATCCGCCGTATTCTGCCAACTCTGCCAATTCAGGTGAATGGATTTCTAACCTTGTTCGTGAGGGGTATTATCCACACGATGAAATCAAGGAGCAGAATCCAAAATTATTGCTCGATGATTATGTAAAATTTATTCGTTTTGGTGAATGGCGAATAACAAAGACCGGGCATGGAATTCTGGCATTTATTACAAACCATGGTTATTTGGACAACCCTACTTTCCGTGGTATGCGGAAGCACTTGATGCAAACCTTTGATGAATTATTCGTTTTTGATTTGCACGGGAATTGCATAAGAAAAGAAAAAACTCCAGATGGGAAAAAAGATGAAAATGTCTTTGATATCAGACCTGGTGTAGCAATATTAATAGCAGTAAAAAACAAACAAGCTGCCCATATCGAGAAACGTAGTTCGAAGGTTTTTTATTCCGATTTATGGGGAATTCGAGAAAACAAATATCAGTATTTAGAAAAATGGAATGTCTCTACACATAATTGGGAATTGTTAAAACCAGATGCACCATTTTTTCAATTCAAGAGATCGAATGTTCAAATGCTGCCTGAATATCAATCAGGTATGAAAATCATTGATATTTTTGAAGTTAATTCCACTGGAATTAAAACCCATAGAGATCATTTCGCCATTGATTTCGATCAAGACAAACTTCAAAAACGAATAAATGACTTTGTTG
This sequence comes from uncultured Anaerolinea sp., assembly GCA_964456715.1. Classification (GTDB taxonomy): domain Bacteria; phylum Chloroflexota; class Anaerolineae; order Anaerolineales; family Anaerolineaceae; genus UBA6107. The sequence goes on from CAYWCH010000006.1 coordinate 22,910, forward strand.
GTAATCAATTTGATGACCAAACTATTCGTGACAAGTATGATTTGCCTGACACTCGAGATTGGAAGTTGCATTCTCGTAGGGTAAACCTTCGAAGGAAAAGAACCATAGAATCTAGTTATAAGCAGGTTCTATATCGCCCATTTGATGTTAGGCATGTTTTCTTCGATGAAAATATCATTGAATTACCTAGATTTGAAGTAATGAATCATTTACAACAAAATAATCTTGCTTTGTTGGTGATGAGAAGAATTCGCACGTTTGATTATTGTCATTTTCTAGTTTCTGATACCTTGTTAGGTAAAGATGTAGTATCAACAGAAGACGCGTGTTATGTCTTGCCACTTTATTTATATACGACCCCCGAAGAAAGTGCCGGCACCCTCTTCGCCCAAACCGAGACCACCCGCCGTCCCAACCTGTCTCCGGCCTTCATCGAATCCTTCAGCCAAAAGCTCAAGCTGCAATTCATCACCGATGGCCAGGGCGATCTCAAATCCACCTTCGGTCCGGAAGACGTTTTCTACTACGCCTACGCCGTTTTCCATTCGCCCACCTATCGCACCCGTTACGCCGAATTCCTCAAGATCGACTTCCCCCGTCTGCCGTTGACCGGCGATAAGATACTCTTTGCCAAACTCGTTGCCTTGGGCAAAGAGCTCGTCGAGTTCCACCTGCTCAAAACTCCGAAGGTCGATAACTTCATCACCACCTATCCCGTCCCCGGCGGCGGCCTGGTGGACAAGGTCAAATACGAGAATGACAAAGTCTGGATCAACGCCGAGCAGTATTTCGGCGGCGTTCCCGCCGAAGTCTGGAACTTCAAGATTGGCGGATACCAGGTCTGTGACAAATGGCTTAAAGATCGCAAGGGTCGCCTCCTCAGCGGTGAGGACGTCACCCACTACCAGTGCGTCGTTGTCGCCCTCAAAGAAACCATCCGCCTCATGTCCGAGGTTGATAAGGCAATTCCCACCTGGCCGATGGATTGACCTGTGCGTCTTTCATTAATTTTCCTTGCTACCCAGAACTTTACTAATTAATATTTAGCACTAATTAAATATAATGATTATCTTATTGACAAAATCGTCTTAATTGATAAAATCATATCTGACATCGCAACTGGGAGGAAACAACTCGATGGTCTACGTTCAAGCAGGATCTATTTCCGACGATGTAATTTTCATTCTCTTGGGTTTCCTTTTTACTACTGCATTAGCGTTTGTTTTGGATATTGTCCATGGTTTTATCAATACAAAGAATCGATCAAAGGCATTCAAAACTTCTCTTCATGTAGTTTTTGTTCTAGTGGTTGCCTTTTGTTTATATCTTTATTTTTCCTCGTTTCATGGACAGGTCGAAATTACTAAAGAGTACAGCTTTTGGATTGCATTGGGTGTAGATGTTCTCTTGGTGGGTTTCTTACTGTTCCACAGCATGATTTCCGGGTGGCAGAAAACCCCGTTAAGTCATGATTTTTTGGAGGCCCGAGGTCATCCACATGAGAAAATCGGTTTCTTTAACCAAGTAACTGGGTCACAACTTAGGTATTTGATTGCAATCACGTTCTTTGAAATTGTAGGCATTGTTCTTGTTATTTCATATAACACCTTGCCGGTAATTGATGCTTTTGCAATCTCGGTTCTCGTAGTGGTAGTTCTTAACTTTGTCAGAGAATTTTTAGGAGTAACAGCTTTTCTACGCGATGCTGTCACGAAAATTATAGAGCAATTGTTGACTACTCTTGCAGAACAAATAAATGAATTAATTAATGAGGCCTTGCATCAAGATCCTAACCAATATAAAACTCGTATTTACCTCCTTATACTTTCAAATAAAGAGCACGTTTTTTCCATGAAATATGCCTATAATATGGAAGGTGATAGAGATAGCCAGCTAATCTTGCGTGAAGATCAAGGGGTTGCTGGCCGAGTACTACGAACACACCGCCCAGCAGGTCTTTGCCCTTATGACATTAAGAAGTTAAATCTGACAGATGAGCAAATGGTTTTAATTAGAAAGGATATTGTTTGGAAGTTGTGTTATCCTCTTTGCTGTGATCATAAAAAGATTTTTGGAGTTATGGCTATTGATAGTAATGCTCCATTACAATTGGAACACCTCAACAAGATGGCAGATTTTTCTCATGCGATGGCCACGTCTATTGCTATCGTATTAAGTGCTTATCCTGGTCCTTTTATGCAGGATGCGTTTAAAAATAACTAATCTAACTAAATTGTTAGGCGCTGGTAAGTTGAAATCATCAGATAAAATAGGTATATTGGATGTGAGATCATCCAAAGGAGTCAAATGAACAGTAGTATGGTCTCTCAAAAATCAGGAAAGAATTTACCTTCATTTGGTTGGGAAAAAGATGATGATGGTTGGTTATCATTACCAGATGATTTTGCACAGGGAACAGCTTTCATATCCCAGAAATATAGTGATTGGTCAGAAAAAATGAGAGCTCGTTGGAATATATTTGATTACATCCGCGTGTTTTTTGATCAACAAAGGAACAAGAAAAGGAAGACAAAAACCAAGTAATT
>CAYWCH010000007.1:0-5918 GCA_964456715.1 uncultured Anaerolinea sp.
TACACCGAATTCGCCACGAAACTGCCGCCCGACACCGTCATCCTGACCGCGGGCTGCGCGAAGTACCGCTACAACAAACTGGCGCTCGGCGACATCGGCGGCATCCCCCGCGTGCTTGACGCGGGCCAGTGCAACGACTCTTATTCGCTGGCGGTCATCGCGCTGAAACTCAAAGAGATTTTCGGCGCGGCCGATGTCAACGACCTGCCCATCGCCTTCAACATCGCCTGGTACGAGCAAAAAGCCGTGATCGTGCTGCTGGCGCTGCTGTATCTCGGCGTCAAGAACATCCACCTCGGCCCCAGCTTACCGGCCTTCCTTTCACCCAACGTTGCGAATGTGCTGGTTGAAAAATTCGGCATCGGCACCATCAATACCGTCCCGGCCGACATTGAAATGTTCATGGCAGCGTAAACGGTTGTTCGTGAAAACAATTTATCAAAAGGAGCAGGCATCCCCTGCTCCTTTTCACTTGGCGGTACGTCAAGATGGCAGCATTCGCTCGAGAATTATTTCCCCTTTCGTAATCCAATAAATGAATATATAATCCAGAAATCCTTTATTGTTGTAAATCGCATATACACCATCGAGCCGGGGAAACGAACGCCGCATTTTCGTGCGGACACTCATGCTTCAATGCAAAATCAAAGGAGAAAAATGAAAAAAGGATTCTTAGCAAGCTTCAGTGCTGTTCTGGTACTATCGTTGCTGCTGGCTACAGCCGGCACGGTCACCGCGGCCCCGTTGAACGGCGGACCGAGCATCTCCCCGTCATCCGGCGGCGGAACAGCCACATTGACCACGATCCCGCTCTCCAAACTGCCGGGTACTGAAGCCAACGCTGCCGGAAATTTGTTCCCGCAGGGTCACGCCACCGGCGACATGGTCTTCAGCGGCAGCGGGGTACAGGTGAGCGGACTGATCGGCTCTGCCACTTTGAGCCTGCCCCTGGCCAATTACGCCCAGGGCTGGACCGGCAGCATCTACCAGTGGCTGAACAACACCTGGGTCAAACTGCCCACCACCGTCACCCAGGACGCGGAAAGCTCCAACGGCACCGCCGCGGCCACCATCTACTCCAACGGCATCTATGCCCTCATCGTTGAATTCAAGCTGCCGGATGAAGTGGCCAACAACAATAAATGCCCGAAGGGTACTTACCTGGATGTGGCTAGCTATAACATAGACTCCGGAATCAGACTATTTGGCATCGCCATTGCCGGGCATTTCACCAACGAATACATTGATGAAGGGGATATAGTGACCTTCGAGATCATCAATGTTTCTGATGGCTCCTATCTGAGCGGGATCATGTCGGGTACGCTTAACGTCACTTATTTCTACGATGGCACACCTTATGAAAGCGCCGGTGTGGTCATGTTGGATCCAACAACCTATACATATACCTACGAAGTGGAACCCACCTTCACCCTGGTGGTGCATTATGGCGAGTGTACATTGTCCGCTCGTTACCCGAAAGACTTCAGTAATATGGATCCCAAGTAATAAGATTTCTTGATTAACCATCACTTTCAGAAGGAATTCACACTTCGAGAGGCCCTTCTCCAAACAAGGGCAGGCGAATCATGAACTTGAGACCCCTGTATTTCTGCAGGGGTCTTTTTATTTTTTAAGCAAAATCACCTGCAAATACGGCCCTTCAGTGGTTCGAATAAAGGTTAATTTCATCTCCGCTTTTCACTCTCCGGTCGTTGAAGCACAGGAAATCTCTTTCTCATAATATATCCCTCTGCATAAATGGATGGGGGTTCCGAATAGATTCCCGATTCTCTTTATTGAATGCGGCTTGATATTTTTGTATACTGATTTCATCCAAATATTCTTCAAATAGGAGGGTACGTGATGAAGAAACAAATCCGTGTTTCGATCGCAATTGTATTCGTCTTAACCATTCTGCTTTCATCGACGAGTTATGTCATCGCCGCGCCACTGAACGGTGGACCAAGCATCTCCCCATCATCTGGCGGCGGCACCGCCACTCTGACCGCAATCCCGGTCTCCAAGCTGCCGGGCACTGAGGCCAATGAAGCCGGCACCATCTTCCCCATTGGTCACGCCAGCGGCGATATGAAGTTCAGCGGTAGCGGCGTGCAGGTGAGCGGCCTGGTCGGCGCCGCCACCCTGAGCATGCCCCTGGCAAGTTTTGCCCAAGGCTGGACCGGCAGCATCAACCAGTGGTTGAACGGCGTCTGGGTGGCTCTGCCCACCACCATCACCCAAAATGAAGAGAGCTCCGATGGCACCGCCGCGGCTGCCATTTATTCAAATGGCATCTACGCGTTGATCATTAAATACGTTCCACCGGTCGTGAAGGAAAGCAACAAGTGCGAATCTTTTAGACTCGTGAGTCTGGGTGGTAATTATGACCCACCTTCTGGCCTGGTTTATATCGAAGCAGTGGTCGTCGGGAAATTCAGTATCGCCAGCCTGGAGGGAAAGACCTATAACTACAAAGTGATCAGCCTCGATCCTTCGGTTACCTTTGGCGGCGATGTTTCGGGTACTGTTTATCCATATGCTTATCACGACAATGGAGATGGTACATATGCCATTCTCCTGAGATTCCCTGAGGATGAAATTTATGTAACCCATGATGGCGAGTATTCAAATCCCCCGTTCATTTTCAGGATCTATATTGATGGATGTAAAGTGGACTATGTGGTAAATGGCGGAGAAGCCTGATCCTCGTTTGCTTTATGAATAAGGAGAGCCGGCTCCCGAGTTAAATCTGGAGCCGGTTTTTTTATGCTAAAGAACAATGGTATGGAATAATTGAAAACCGTCAGGTTAATCCGACCTCTTTTGCCGTATGATTAATTGTATAGACAGGAGGTAAACATGAGTTCGTTCAGAAAGACCGGTATTCTTCTATTGATCCTGACGCTCATTCTCACCACAGCCTGCTCGATCAGCTTCAACCTCACCAACACTCCCGCGGCAGCCACCTCGATCGCCCCGTCTTCCACCACCGAAATCGCTGAAACCACCGCCGCACCAGAGATCCCCACGAATACACCGGAGCCAACCGCCACCACCGCAGTCCCCACCTGCCCCACCCCCGGCAGCGGCGATCAGTTGTTCACGCTCGATGAGGCCGGCAGACCATTTGCTTTATGCTTCCTCTATCCATTTGATTTCACTGCCGGTGCCACCATGATCCCCGATTACTACACGGTCACGGGTCCCCCTCGCGGCGGAATGGCCGGCTCGATGTCGCTGAGCTTTGCCCCGGCCGGCGGCAAGACGCTGGAGCAATACACATCAGATACGGTGGCCGCGCAGGCGCCCGGCATGGGGCTCGCCCTGGAGCCCATCACCATGGGAGCCGGCATCCCGGCCATCCGCGTGGACGGCATCCCCGGCATGGTGGGTACGATCACGGTCTTCCTGGTACACAACGACACGGCGTTCACCCTCACCTTCCTGCCGAGCGACACCATCCCTGACGCCACGGCCGATATGCTGCGGCTGTATGTCTCCGTGACCACCAGTTGGGTCTTCACGCGCTAGAGGGACAGGCCAAGAAATATTTCGATCAATCCCTATACTTCAGAGAAAAACGACTCCTTCCTTAACGAGGGAGTCGTCTCGATTTTAAGTATATCGTCGGAAACCAGTGCCTGTGAACACCCTATAATGAGTTTGACTGTTTTCGAAAGGAGGCTTCAAATGAAAAGAATTTCAGTCAAATCTATCGGTCTCTTATTGGTGGTTTCTATCTTGTTGACGTCAACAAGTTTCGTGGTTGCTGCGCCGTTGGCAGGCGGGCCAAGCATCTCGCCATCTTCGGGCGGAGGCACGGCAACACTCACACTGATCCCGGTTTCCAAACTGCCGGGAACCGAGATGGTTGGGGAAGGTTACTACTATCCACAGGGCCACACCAACGGCGACATGGTGTTCAGCGGCAGCGGCGTGCAGGTAACCGGGTTGGTTGGCAGCGCCGTCTTGAGCATGTCCGTACCTGATGCCGCGGGGGGCTGGCGAGGGATAATCTACCAATGGGCGAACGGAACCTGGAACAGATTAGCCACCTCCAACACCCTGATCGAGGAAGCCAATAACGGAATCGCTTCCGCCACCATCTACTCGGACGGAATTTACGCCCTAATCGTCACCTACAAGGATCCGAACCTCATCGCGCAAGAAGAATGCCCGACCAACCTGGCTGTATTGGGGCAGTACTTCCCCAGAGATGACGGTATTTACATTGCCGGCATTATCGTCAGCGGCACGGATACCGAAGGCTACCTGTCGTTGGGAAAATCGATCAAATTCACGATCGTGAACATCTCCAGTGACAGCAACCTGAAAGGCCCGCTCTATGGCCGCGCCACCATCACCCATTCCTTCCAGTATGGGTACGCGGGATATTACATCGCCCAAGCCTGGGCGGATACCCCGCTTTTCTATACCTATGATGTTCCCCCATCCTTCACACTGAGGGCGGAAGTGAACGGCTGCTACGTGGATGCGAACTTCCCCGAAGATTTCACAAGAATCAACAATAACGCGGCAATTCCACAATAAAAGCAGTCCTGTTCCAGCAACGAATTGCAAACGGCTCCTGCCATCGCTCAGGAGCCGTTCGCTTGTTCAGAAAGAAGGAGAAGTATGTACTCAGCCCTTCAGCGATCCTGCCATCATGCCGCGCAGGAAGTATTTGCCGAGGAAGATGTACACCAGAAGAGTCGGCAGGGCGGCGATTAAAGTTGCGGCCATCTGAATATTCCAGGCTACGATCTGACTGCCCGCCATGTTGTTCAACGCCACGGTCACCGTCCAGTTCTTTGAACTGGTCAATACCACCGAGAACAGGAAATCGTTCCAGGCCTGGGTGAACTGCCAGATGAGCACCACCACAAAACTCGGAATGGAAATGGGCAGGAGGATATTCCAGTAAATGCTCAACATGCCAGCTCCATCGATCTTGCCGGCTTCCACCAGTTCGTGCGGGATACTGGCGTAGTAGTTGCGGAAGGTCAGGGTGGTGATGGGGATGCCATAAATAATGTGCGTCAGCACCAACCCGGGCAGCCCTCCATACAGATTGATCTTGTGCATAAAATCGACCAATGGGATGAGAATGGATTGGTAGGGAATGAACATACCAAACAGAATCAGGGTGAAAATGATATCGGCACCCTTGAATTTCCACTTCGCAAGCACGTATCCATTGAGCGACCCGAGGATGGAAGAGATGATCGCTGCCGGGATAACAACGTTTAAACTGTTCCAAAGATATGGCGCCAGTTGTTTGTAGGCAGCCGCAAAATTATCAAAACCGAATGATTTTGGCAGATCCCACATCGTCTTGACGCTTACCTCAGCGCCGTTCTTGAAACCAGTTACCAACATAACATACATCGGCAGGAGGAAGAAAATCGATAACAAAACTAGTGGGATGTAACTCAAATAGCGTGTTTTACTGCGGTTCATTGCTTCACCTCGCTTCGCATGGTAATGACCAAGTAAGGGATAATCAGAACCGCCACACTAATCAACAGCAATACGCTGATCGCTGCTCCTTTTCCGTAAGTGTGGGCATCGAAGGTTGCCTGCCACATATAAACCGAGGGCATATCCAATGGATATTGCTTGCCAACTGTGGCGATAATCAGATCGAAAGTCTTCAATGACATGTGGCCAAGAATGATCATCGCACTCAGGGTAACCGGCCGAAGTAAGGGCAAAATGATCTGCCGGAAGATTTGCCATTCTGAAGCGCCATCCACACGAGCCGCTTCCCGCAGTTCATCGGGGATGGCACGCAAGCCAGCCAGGTAAAGCGCCATACAGTAGCCCGAAAGCTGCCAGATGGCAGGAATCGCAACATAAGCAATTCCCCAGATGGGTGTATTTGTATACTGACTGAACATGAAATCCATGCCCAGCTT
>CAYWCH010000007.1:5928-6752 GCA_964456715.1 uncultured Anaerolinea sp.
GAAAACAGCAGGTTTAACCCTGTCATGCGTGTACCAGCGGCAGAGTTCATCAACCAGCGCCAGGCAACGCCTGTAACAATATAAGAGATGGCCATCGGGAACAGGAAAAGACTTCTGAAGAAACCTTCCCCTTTCAATCCTTGATCGAGCAATAGAGCCATGATCAGGCCAAGAAGCAGGGTTCCCCCCACAAAGAGAACAGTGAAAATCAGCGTGTTCCGAATATCCACCTGGAATCGGCCGTCACTTGTAAAGAGATTGATGTAATTGCTAAATCCTGCCCAGGTATAATCCGGCAGAATCCCTTTCCATTGAGTAAAAGACACCCTTCCTGTCCAGGCAATGAAGCCATAAACGAAAATAGCCACAGCCAAGATCGATGGGGAAACCATCAAGAATGATTGCCATTTTTCTTTTCGACTTCTCATGAAGAATCCTATCAAAGATTACAGTAAATTTAATTAAAGATAAATAAATAAATAATAGCAAATTTTGTCAGATTAAAGGTCATCGGGGGAAACCCCCGATGACCTTTGTTGATCGATCTTTATTACTATTTACAGGGACCGTCAGTGGCACACAGATTCACAAGTGAAGCCTGGAATACTGCGGCATCACCATCGACGAGGAACTGACCGAGAGCGGTCATGATATTGGTTGACCAGGTGTCATTGGCAACAACACCGTGAGCAAGGCTGCCGACAACGACATTGGTCTTCCAGTCAGCCATGGCTGACTGCAGATAGGCGTTGTATAAAGAAACATCGGCGTCGTTGCGGGCCGGGATTGAACCCTTTACGGGGTTGAATGCATCCTGACCCTCT
>CAYWCH010000007.1:6762-13211 GCA_964456715.1 uncultured Anaerolinea sp.
CGGCAGTCAAACCGAGGTTACCACCAGCAACATCGCCTTCGAAGTAACCATCAGCCCAGTCTCCCATGACGTTGAATGCAGCATCGCCGTCAGCGACGAGTTTGGAGGCATCCTGCCAGGTGAGGGAAGCATAATCGGCGTTGGCATAAGTCATCACTTTGGCGAAATTGGCAATCGCCTGGGTGACGCTGTCTGCGGCCCAGTCTGCTTCACCATTCCACAGCTTGGTGTATTCATCTGCGCCAACAGTGGCGAGGAGAACAGTCTCGAAAAGTTGTTTCTCAGTCCAAGACTCACCAAGAGCAAGTGGTTTTTCCATACCGGCTGCCACAAGAGCATCCATGGAATCGATCCAGCTTTGGAAGCTGGAGGGATCCGGTGCGGCAACATTGTACTGTGCCAAAACATTGGGATTGTACCAAAGGACGTTGGCGCGGTGAATGTTCACAGGCACAGAATAGGGATGGCCATCCTGAGAGAGCAGTGGGATCAGGGTCTCGGGGAAGACATCATACCAGCCATTGGCTTTGTAGAGATCATCCAACGGTTCCAACTGTCCGGCAGCCACATAGGTGCCGATCAGTTCCTGTCCAGCATGACCCTGCCAGGAATCGGGGGGGTCACCAGCAGACAATCGGGAGGCCAAGACTGCTTTGGCATTGGAGCCAGCGCCACCGGCAACTGCTGCATTGATGAACTCGATGCTGGGGTATTCAGCATTCCAGATCTTGATCATGGCATCCAAACCAGCAGCCTCTCCACCGCCGGTCCACCATGAGAAGACTTCCAACTGCGTATCAGCAGACGCAGCGGGAGCTTTTGCTGCATTGCCGCAGGCAGCCAAAAGCATTGAAGCGATGACTACGAGGGCAATTACGATCGTTACACTCTTCTTGGGCATTTCTTCTCTCCTTTTTAAATTATTTGGGACTGAATAGATTTCGACACCAAAATAGTGTCTTTTCTTGGTTGTTTCATTATAATTACCTGGCAGTTTGTTTCAATGGAGTTTCGGACATTTAGTGGACACGTAAAGGACAAAACCTGCAGATGGTTGATCGATCTACGTTTAATGAAGTGATCAAAGATATGCTGGGAAACCTCTATGACACGGCTGCCATCGAGACTCATCCCATGATCCAATCGGTCGTTCCATCCGCGCAAGCTGGCGATGGAAACCGCGGTGAGAAGCTGCGCAGGCTGATCCTCGAAGCCATCGAGCAGTTGCGCCCGCTGCGCAAGGAAGAATCGATCAACTCGCCAGAATGGCGCCCTTACCATATCATCTACAAGCGCTACGTGGAAGGGATGGGCATCCAGGAACTTTCGGATCAACTGGCCATCAGCACCCGGCAAATGCGCCGCGACCATCACCGCGCCTTCATGGCCCTCACCGAGATCCTCTGGGCCAAATGCAACCCTGCTGAACTGAAAAAATCTGGTGAAAAAGAGGCTGAGAGCACACCGGTGATCGAAGTGCACAACGAGATCATCGATGCTGCCGAGACCACCCGCGGTGTGTGCAAGATGCTCAAATACCGCTTCGACGAGAAGGGCGTCTCTTTGACGATTCACGCGCCCGAGACCTCCACACCCATTATCACCGACCGGGTGATCCTGCGCCAGGCGCTGATCGGCATCTTCAACCAGAGCCTGCACATCCAAAACGGCCACGAGATTCTCATCGATTTTCGCAGTGTTGAAGATCACGTGGAAATCTGCGTCACCCTGCACGTGAGCGCGCTGTGGGAACCGGCCAGCGTGGAGGAGATCGACGACGACCTCAACGCGGTGCGCTACTGGTGTTCGATGATCAACGCCACGCTAGAGGAAGAGATCAGCCAGGAAGAATTCGGGCAGCTGATCCGTTGGACGATCACGCTGCCCTTCTCCAACCAGCGCGTGCTGCTGGTGATCGACGATCAGCCCGCTGTGGTCAACATGTTCAAACGCTATCTGTCGCAAACGAGCATCCTGCCCATCGGCGTGGAGCATCCCAACCAGGCCGTGGAGATGGCTCAATTGCTCCAGCCGGTGCTGATCACGCTCGACGTGATGATGCCGCAAATGGATGGTTGGGAATTGCTGCAGATGCTCAAACTGGACAAGAAGATCCAGCACATTCCCATCGTCGTATGCTCCGCCTGGGACGATCCCAACCTGTCGCGCGTATTGGGCGCCGCGGCCTTTCTCAAAAAGCCGGTAACGCAAAAAATGCTGCTAGAGACATTGGACCGGCTGCTGCCACCCGAACCGGAAGAATAAGTTCAATCGTTTTTTTGGATTTGCGAACCCACGCGGTCATCGCCCTTGAGCGGTGAATAGGTGGGTTCGATCTGCCGTAGCCCGCTGTTGAGCAGGTCGGCTAATTCCTTGCGGGTGAGCGCGTGGTGCACCATGAGCTTGAACTCACCGGTTGCCCTGGGGGTGAACGAAGGCGGCGGGTCGCTGGCAGAAATGATGACGACCGGGATCTTGGCCAGGTCAGGGTCGCCTCGCATCTGGTTCAAGAGGGTAAGGCCATTCATGTCCGTCAGGTCAAGGTCAAGCAGCACCACGCCCACCTTCAGGGCTTGCAAGAAACGCAGCGCTTCGCGTCCATCCAGGGCAGTGAGTACCGTCAGGTCGGCAGGCAATTGAATCTCGTCGGCGGGGTTGGTGATTAGTGACTGGGTAACGAAGCGGCCCATGCTCGGGTCGTCATCCACCACCAGCACGGTATGCGGAAAAATATCCAGTTCGGCGATGGTCTCGATCATCACCTTGCGCGGGACGGGTTTGACCAGGTAATCAATCACCCCATCCGGCAGGTTGGAGTTGCGGTTCTGCCGGCTTAAAGGGATGGGCAGGCAATACACGGGGACATCGAAGGGCGGTCTGGCCAGGAATTGTTGTACCATTTCATCGCCGAGAATGGGTTCATCGATCACCACAGCACGCGGGTAGGTGGTGGCCGCAGTATCCATAAGCTGTGCCGGATCTGTCATTAGCGTGACACGGCAATCCTTCATCATTTCGGCGAACACCCGGGCTGAGAACGCGTCGCGCGAGAGGAAAAGGAGCAGCGGCGATTTATCGCTGCGCCCATTGACTTGCGGTTCACCCCCTGCCTGGCGGGCTTCAAGGGCAGGGAAACTGTCTTCAAGCGAATCGACCTGTTGATGCACCGGCAGGGTGAAATAGAAATTCGATCCCTTACCCAGCTCGCTTTCAACCCCGATATCACCGCCGTGCATCTGGATGAAGCGGCGGCCGATCGAGAGCCCAAGCCCGCTGCCCTCTCCGCGCTGCCAATTTTGGTTCCCCGCCTGCCTGAACTCGGTGAACACCCTGGCCTGATCTTCCCTGGCAATGCCCACACCGGTATCGATCACTTCCACCTTGATCCAATCTTCCGAATCCTGGCGGACACGTAAGGTAATGCTGCCCTTGCGGGTGAAGCGTAGCGCGTTTGTCACCAGGTTGAGCATCACCTGCCTGGTGCGGGTGCGGTCCAGGTAGAGCATGGGCAGATCGGGCGCCACATCAATGACAAGCTGCAGCCCCTTGCTCTCGACTGCCGAATGCACCATCTGGCGTACGTCTTCGACGATCACGGCAATGTCGATCTTTTCCTTGAACAATACCATTTGCTGGGCGTCCATCTTGCCCATGTCGAGGATATCGTTGATGAGACTGAGCAAATGAGTGCTGTTCTTATAGATCTCTTTGACATCGTCGTACAAACCGTGCGGCCAATGAGTCACCCTGGCGTAGGTCTCGGGCGAATTGACCATAAGGTCGCTGAAACCGATGATGAAGTTAAGCGGACTACGTAATTCATGGCTGACGGCCATGGCAAAACGGTCGCGTTCCTCGCGTGCTTCATCCGCCTGAGCCCGGGCGTAGATGAGCATGCGGTTGAGGTTTTCGAGCTGGTAATTGGCGCTATTGACGTCCTTGAGCAGAACACTGATCTGGGCGCGGTGTTCGCGGGCGTCGTTGAGGTTTTTGATGGCTTCATTGTAATGAAAGGAGGCCGCTTCAATGGATGAAACCAGGTTGTCAAGAATGCCCCACCCCAGCACCGTGGATGCCATGCAGAGAAAGATCATGGTTGTGCCCATGTTCGGGGGAAAATACGGCTCGCTGTAGGTGGCCTGCCAGATGAGTGAAAACGCAGAGATCAGCAGGGTGAGCAAAACCGCCGGTCGAATGCCCATCATCACTTCGGCCATGATCGGCAAAAAGGCGAACAGCAGCAGGATCTCTCCCTTGCCAAAAATGGTGAACGCCACCATGATCGTGATGCCCAATCCGGCAAACCAGACGACCTGCCCCAGCAGGTAGAAGCGGTTGAGCAGAAAATAAGCCGACAAAACGGTCACCAGCATCAGTCCGGAAATGATGTAGAGACGGGGACTGAAATAAGCCGGCCAGAAGACGGTGGCCAGGATGTGAAATACCAGGTAGGTACCGGCGGTCGTTCCGAGCACCTTGGCTGAGATCGAAAGCAGCAGGGTGCGGTCTCCCCTTTCCCAACGGAAGAACGCGGCAATCGCGCGCGCCATGTTTTTCAACTTCTGCAGCATGTATTAATACTATCACAAGCCGGAAATCCGGTTCCACACCGAGTAATTTGACACAATCCCGGAATTTGGCTATTATGAACCGCGAAGCAACTGAACGACCCAACGCAGACCCATCCCAACCAGGAGCAAGTTGACATGAGATTCTTGATCGGCCTCGACGACACCGACAACCCCGACAACCCCGAAACCACCGGCACAGGGGCTCTTGCCATCCGGCTGGGCAAGCGCCTGGAAGAAGCGGGGCTGGGAAAATTCGAATCGGTGACCCGCCACCAGTTGATGCGCTCGCCGCAGGTGCACTGCACCAGTGATAACGGCGCCATCTGCCTGTGCTTTGAAGCTGATGTGAACCGGCGCAGCGAACTGGAGATGGCCTGCAGGTCGTTCATCCTGCGTGAATACATGCGCGGTTCCGATCCGGGTTTGACGCTGGCGTCGTGGAACCAGATCACGGCTGATGTGTTCACCTGGGCCAAACTGGCAAAGTCGCGCCTGCTCACTCGGCCAGACGCGCTGCAGACCGCGCGCAGCGCCGGGATCGCCATCGTGGGCATCGCCGGCAGCGGAGAAGGCGTCATCGGGGCGCTGGCTGCGGTGGGGCTGCGCTTTCGCGGCGAAGGCGGCCGCTTCGTCTGGCTGCCCCACCTGGAAGCGCTCAACGGGGTGTACAGCTATACCAGCCTGATGGATGAAGTTCCTTTCGACAGCATCGAGAACCTCAAGGGCAAATCACCGCGGCCGGAAGAAAAGATCGCCCTGGCAGAGGGCGGCGTCACCCCAGTTTTACGCGAAGGCCGCTGCGTGCTGCTGGTGGAACAGGAACACAAAGAGACCAGTTACGACTGGCACACGCTGAACCTGAAAAAGGTCCACGAACTCTCGGAGTGATATGCTATCCATTCATGAGATCGAAGAGTATTTCAGTGACACCGACCCGGCCTTGCTGGAGATCGTGCTTGAACTGCGCAACGTGATCTTCGAGATCGCACCGCAGGCAACGGAGATGATCCAGTGGAAGGGCATCAGCTATTTCAACGCGGAACGCGGCGGCACCGTCAGCGGGGGGATCTGCCAGGTGCACGTCATCGAAGGCAGGGTGCGGCTGGGCTCATCCACGGCACGTTTCTGCGCGACCCGAAACACCTGCTCACCGGCACCCGCAAGGCCAAGCGCTATCTCGAGATCGAGAAATACGAATCAGCGCCTTGGGAAGACATCAAGGCGCTGATCAAGGAATCCAGTGAGTTCGATCCGTATTCAGTAAAACTCTAGATCGGTTTCTTCGCCCTTATCGAGAACATGAGCGGGAACGGCGCCGGGTCTTCGCGGAAGGTGAACGTCTGTTCATCACGTCTCACCAGGTCAACGAGGAACGGATCCACCGTGTAGGGTTGCTCATGCAGGAATTCGATCTGCAAGCCGGCCTGGATGAGCGAGGTCACCACTTCACCCAGTTGATAACTCCATTCGTAGGTTTCCACGGGTTTGATCTTTGTATTGGCATCAGCGTAAGAGGTCTCAGCCCATTCGCGGAAAGGCCCCTGTTGGAAGTACGGGTAGCGGATGGAGTACCCCGGTTTTTCACCATCAAATATCTCGCCGAACGGATGGAACTCGGCGATGTAGAAGATACCGCCGGGTTTGACGTAGCTGGCCGCGATCTGCGCCCAGCGCGGGATATCGGGCAGCCAGCACAGGATGCCGTAAGAAGTAAAAACGATGTCGAATTGTTCATCCAGGTGCTGCGGCAGGCTGTAGAGGTCACAGCAGATGAAGTTGGCCGGGATGTCGAACTGTTTGGCCAACCCTCGCGCCAGCTCGATGCCCTTCGGTGAGAAATCCATGCCGGTGACTTTTGCTCCCAGGCGCGCCCAGGAG
>CAYWCH010000007.1:13221-22100 GCA_964456715.1 uncultured Anaerolinea sp.
GTGGCATTGCAGGTGCAGCAGGCTCTTGCCTTTGACATCGCCGACCTCTTCGCGTTCCAGGTCCTGCAGCAGGATGCCGCCCTTCATAAATTTGTCCATGTGATAGGATTCAGCTTTGGAATTCACGTCAACGTACTGTTCCCAAAGTTCCAGGTTGGTCTTCTTGTAGTCGTCCATAATAAACAATCCCTCCGGTGATGGAGGGATTGTAACCCAAAAGGGCTGGGATAGCTACAATACTATATCGGGCCGGGTGAGGTACTTGATGGCTCAACCCGGCCTGTGGTTTCCCGCGAGGGGACTATTTGGCTTTGATCTCGATCTTGCGGGCTTTATTCACAGTGCCGGCCGGTTTGGGCAGGGTCACGGTGAGCACACCCTTCTGGAAGACGGCGTCGATCTTTTCGGGGTCGACCTCGCTCTCCAGGGCGATCACCCGCTGGAAGGAACCGTAGGAGCGCTCAACGCGGTGATAGTTCTTGCCCTTCTCTTCGTTCTCGGCCTTCTTCTCACCGGTGATGACCAGGTTATCATGGTCCAGGCGGATCTCGATGTCCTTATCATCCATACCCGGCAGCTCGGCGGTGACCTTGATCTCCTTGTCGGTTTCGCTCACGTCCACGCTGGGGAGGAAGGCGTTGAGGCGGCGGTCAGAGGTGGCCAGTATGCTGAAGGGTTCGTCAAAGAAACGGTCAAACATGCGGTTCATCTCGTTCTGGATCGCCAGCATGGGATCCTGGTATTCGCGCCGTACGATTGATGGGTCGTTATGGCGCTTCGAAAGAAGAATGCTTTTGTTCATATCTACCTCCATTCAAAACACCTGATGTATTTTGTTACATCTTAAATAATAGTGCGCGTGTATATGAAGATCGCTAAAGAAATATCAGAGGTTTGTTAAAAGCGATCTCCCACCGGTTGAGGGGGGCAACCGGCAGGAGATCAATCTTATTATATAAGACTGCCGAGCGATTTTCAACATTCTTTATGGAATCGCAGGCCTGTCAAATGCTATAATAACTCCAGGCCATCATTTTAGGAAAATTGAATAACGGTGAAAAGGGAACAACTACACACATGAATGATCTTACCGGGCAATCTTTTGGACGTTATCACCTGGTTGAAAAATTGGGCGAAGGGGGTATGGCCGTGGTTTACAAGGCCTTTGACACCCGCCTGGAATGCGACGTGGCCGTCAAAGTCATCCGGCTGGACAACCTGCCGCAGAATTCGATCGATAATACCCTCAAACGATTTGAGCGCGAAGCCAAAGCGGTGGCACGGCTGACTCACGCCAACATCGTCAAGGTGACGGACTACGGCCATTTTGAAGAGACGCCGTACCTGGTGATGGAGTACCTGCCCAGCGGTACGATGAAGGATTATCTGCACAAGAACGGCCAGATCCCGTGGCAGCACGCCGTGACGTTGATCGTGCCAATCGCCGAGGCGCTGGCATATGCGCATTCGATGAAGGTGCTTCATCGTGATGTGAAACCCTCGAACATCCTGCTCACACAGACCATGCAGCCGATGCTTACCGATTTCGGTATCGCCAAGATAGTAGATGAAGAGAATCCGCAGGAGTTGACCGGAACGGGAATTGCCATCGGAACGCCGGAGTACATGGCTCCGGAGCAAGTCACCAGCAAAACCACCGACGCGCGCGCCGATATCTATGCCATGGGGGTCGTGTTTTACGAAATGGTCACCGGTCGGCGTCCGTTTGAGGCCGATACGCCGATGGCTGTCCTGTTCAAACACGCCAGCGAACCCCTACCCCGCCCCAGCAGCCTGGTGAACGATCTGCCGGTGAATGTGGAGAATTTCATCTTTAAAGCCACTGCCAAAGATCCCAACGAGCGTTATCAGAGCATGGATGAATTCGTGGCCGCGTTGGGAAAATTGCAGAACGTGATCCCCGCCGTTCCTGACAAGACCGCTTCCGTGCCTGTGCCTGCTCCTGTAATCGCACCCGCTCCTGCCATGCCATCTGCTGTCACCTCTGTTCCTCCTCCCGCACCTGCTCCAACCCGCGCATCCGCGCCTGTTGTGACCTCTTCTGCCACTGTGCAGCAGGAAACTGCCGGAGCAGTCGAAAAGGGAGATACTCCGCCGCCGATACCAGTAAAGAACCTGCAAACCCCGCCTCCGCAGCCTGCGGTTAAGAATACCCCTCCCCCGCAACCCCTGCCGCCGTCACCCGCCATACCCGCGGTACCCACCGTGCCGGTGAAACCCAAGAAGCGGCTCCCCAGCTGGGCGATCATTCTGATCGCTATCGGAGGCTTAATTCTGCTGAGTCTGATTTGTCCTTCACTGCTCAACCTGCAGTTTTAGTCATGCCAGGCCAAAATAAAACTCAAAATATCTGGAGCAAACCCCGATGAACGATCTCTCTGGGCAATCTTTTGGACGCTACCACCTGGTGGAAAAACTGGGCGAAGGGGGCATGGCCGTGGTCTATAAGGCCTTCGACACCCGTTTGGAATGCGACGTGGCCGTCAAGGTCATCCGCATGGAGCGGCTGACCCAGGAAATGATGGTCACCACCCTGAAGCGTTTCGAGCGCGAAGCCAAGGCGGTGGCCCAATTGACGCACGCCAACATCGTCAAGGTCACGGATTTCGGTGAAAACGAGGGCACGCCCTACCTGGTGATGGAATACCTGGTGGGGGGAACTGTCAAACAATTCCTGGGCAAATCCAGGCCATACACAGACGCTGCGCATTTGCTGGCTCCCGTCGCACGAGCGCTGGGATACGCGCACACGCACAATCTCATCCACCGCGACGTCAAACCTTCGAACATCCTCATCACCGAGAGCGGAGAGCCCATGCTCACCGACTTCGGTATTGCCAAGATCCTCGATCTGGAGGGCGGGCAGACCCTCACCGGCACCGGGGTCGGCATTGGCACGCCGGAATACATGGCGCCGGAGCAGTGGACCGGCAACATCACCCCCGCGGTGGATATCTACAGCCTGGGCGTGGTGTTCTACGAGCTGGTGACTGGGCACAAACCCTACACAGCCGATACTCCAGCCGCGGTGTTGATCAAATTGATCTCCGATCCGCTGCCCTCACCTTCAAAATTCGTTCCCGAACTGCCCGAAAAGGTGGAGCAGGTCATCTTCAAAGCGCTGGCCCGGAAACCGGAAGACCGTTACCAGTCGATGGGCGAGTTGGAGAAAGCCCTCAAGGATCTGCTGGTTTTTGAGACCGCCCGCAAGATCTCCAGCCCGGAAGCCGCCATCAGCATAGCCCCGGAGGTGAGACAAGAGGAAATAGAATCCAATCTGCCAGAGGAAGCGAATTCACCGACCGAACTGGAAGACGAAACCAGCGCCACCGTCATCCAGACCATCCAGCCGGAAACCTCGGCAACCGGGTCCAATTGGGTTGAAGAGATACAAAACACCATGAAGATCAAGTTAGGAGCCGGCGTTTTTATGGACTTCATCCGCATCCCGGCGGGTGAGTTCCTCATGGGCAGCAATCCTGAGGTTGATCCGAGTGCCACGACTGATGAGCAACCCCAGCACCTGGTTTACCTGGATGAATATTGGATTGCCAAAACATCGGTAACACGGTCTCAATATAAGTTATTTGCATCCCAGCAAAAAAGCATCCTATATCAATTTTGGTACAACACAAATGATCTTGACTCACGCGAAGACGAACCATTTACCAATATTGATTGGTATACAGCTGTCGATTTTTGCGAGTGGCTTGGTAACATATGTAAAGCAAAGATCAAAATACCATCAGAAGCGCAATGGGAAAAAGCTGCGCGGGGAACAGATGGACGAATTTTTCCATGGGGAAACGAGGCAACTCCGGAATTATTTGATCAACCAAGTCCGTTTGGGGTGAAAGGCATGGCTGGGAATGTATGGAATTGGACTGCTGATTGGTTAAGTGAACAATACTATACAAAAAGCTCGAGAATAAACCCAATTGGCCCCAAAAAAGGTTCATTCAAGGTAGTGCGGGGCGGTTCCTCCTCTCTTGATATTTCAGAGTGCCGTTCCACCTGTCGTTTAGGACTTGATCCGACCCAAAAATTGGAAAACGTTGGCTTTCGCTGTGTATTAGAAAACAAGTAAAGAATAAGTAAAAAAAGGACAACTATGAACGATCTTTCCGGACAATCATTTGGACGCTACCACCTGGTGGAAAAAATAGGCGAGGGCGGCATGGCCGGAAAGTAAAGCAATGAAAAAAGAGATTGATTGGCTCAATCTCTTTGTTTTTATATTTTGATTTCCCTAAAATATCGTGTAAATAAGAGTGATTCGTGACTAGAACAGCACCCTGCCATCGAGCGCGAGGCTGCCCTTACCCTCTTCGAAGACCAACAGCGGGTTGACCTCCGCCTCTTGGATCTCGGGAAAGTCGAGCGCCATCTGCCCCACACGGCAGATCACGTCCACCACGGCATCGAGATCGGCCTTCGCCGCGCCACGGAAGCCGGTGAGCAGCCTGCCCGCCGCCGTCTCGTGGATCATGGCCAGCGCGTCTTCGCGGCTGACCGGCGCCACGCGGAAGGCCACGTCTTTGAACAGCTCCACGTAGATGCCGCCGAGCCCGAACATCACCAGCGGGCCAAAGCCGGCGTCGCGCTTCATGCCCACAATCACTTCCTGACCCTTCGGCGCCATCTGTTCGATAAGCACGCCCTCGATCTTCGCCTGCGGGACGCGCAGCTTGATATCGGCCATCAGTTTATCGAACTCGGCTTCCACCTCGACCTCGCTCTTGAGGTTGAGGCGGATGCCGCCCACGTCGGATTTATGCAGGATGTCGGGGGAAACGATCTTCATCACCACCGGGAAGCCAGCGTTTTTAGCCAGCGCGGCTGCTTCCTTGGCGGTCTTGGCCTCACCGCCGTGCACGACTGGGATGCCGTAGGCCTCGAGCAGCGGACGGGTGGCGGCTTCGCCGAGCACCTTTTGCCCGGCCGCGGCTGCCATCAACCCTTCAGCTTTGGGTTTATCGATTCCCTTAAGCTGCACCGATTCACTCTTCAAATTGGCCCGCCAGGCTTTATATTGCAGCATGGCATTGAGCACCCGCCCCATCGTCTCGGGGTAGACGTACATGGGTATACCGCTGCCATGCAGAATGAGGCGCGCCGGGTCCACCGTCTCGTCGCCCATGATGCAGGCCAGCACGGGTTTGACCGCGCCTTTGGAAGCATCGACGATAGCCTGGGCCACCCCGGCCGTATCCACCAGCGCCTGCGGCACCAGGATGGGCAGCACTATGTCTACCTGCGGATCAGCCAGCGCGGTCTTCACCGCCAGCTCATAATCGGGCGGTTCGGCCGCGCCGAGCATGTCGATGGGGTTGGCCACCTGGGCGGCCGGGTTAAGCTTTTCACGCAGGGTCGCGTGAGTCTGTTCTGAGAGATCACCCAGGGAGATATTGTTGAAGGAAAGGCTGTCCGAGGCCAGGGCGGCAGGACCGCCGGCATTGGTCATGATCACGGCGCGGTTGCCGGCCGGCAGCGGCTGGGTATCGAGTGCCTGTGCCACATCAAAGAGTTCGGAGAAGTTCTGCACCTCGATGACGCCAGCCTGCTTGAAGGCGGCCTGGTAGGCGGCGTGCGATCCAGCCAGCGAACCGGTGTGTGAAGAGACCGCCCGCGCGCCGGCGCTGGAGCGCCCGGCTTTGATGAGCACGATGGGTTTGATCTGCGAGACGCGTTTGGCCACTTCCAAAAAGCGCCTGCCGTCGCGGATTTGCTCCACGTAGGCGGCGATGACATGCGTGCGCGGGTCCGCGCCGAGATACTCAATAATATCGGTCTCGGTCACGTCCACTTCATTGCCGAGACTGAGAAAATGCGAAAAGCCCACTTTTTTGCCGTGGACGAACTCGACCACGCCGCCGCAGATGGCTCCGGACTGCGAGAGGAAGCCAATACCGCCCTCGTCGGGCTGACCCTTGATAAAGGTGGTGTTGAGGCCGTTGTGCAGGTTCATGACGCCCACGCAGTTGGGGCCGATGAGTCGCATACCGTAGCTGCACGCCATGGCCAGGCACTGCTGCTCCAGGTCCGCGCCGGCTGCGCCCACCTCTTTGAAACCGCCGGTGATGACAATGGCACCCTTGATGCCGCGCTCTCCGCATTCCTTGAGGGTCTGCAGCGTGGCTCCGGCCGGGATCACCAGCACAGCCAGGTCCACCGGGTCGGGCACGTCGGCAATGGATGGGTAACACTTTTTGCCGAGGATCTCGTCCGCGCCGGGGTTGACGGGGTACACCCCGCCCTCGTAGCCATAACTCATCAGGTTGCGGATGATGCCGTTGCTCAGTTTGTGCGGGTTGGAGGAAGCACCAATGACGGCCACACCTTTCGGCTCAAAAAATGGGGTCAGATCAGAGGAGGTCATGTGAGTCCTTTTTTTGTGGGAATATGTATCTATTCTAATCCATCGGTGCTGGTTAGGTAAATCTCTTTGTCATAATTGCCAGGGATATATCATCCCATTTTCGGTTGCCCTCCCTTCCAAGGCAACCAAACGATAACCAATGTCCTCCACGGTCTTGGGAGGGTAGATTTCATTGAAATCACGTAATACGCTGGGGATGTCTTTGGGGAAATGCAGTTTGGCTTCGACCGGGATTAAAACATCCGGAGTGCGCAGGATAAAATCGATCTCCTTTTTATCTTGGGTGCGCCAATAATTCAGGTTTTTTGCTCCATATTGTTTTACCAACTCAGAGAAAATGCCGGTTTCAAATACATGACCGATGACCTCTCTTTGAAGCTTTTTCATCGACAACATCTGCATCAATCCGGTATCGAAGAAGAATACCTTGGGGGTTTTCGTCAATTCAGTACGTAAATTCCGACTGAAAGGTCGAACTAAACGGATTATATAGGTCTGTTCCAAAAGAAACAGATAGTTTTCGACAGTATCGCGAGCAATCGAGCAGGTATTTGATAATTCAGTCAGGTTTACCAGGTTTCCGCTTTGCGAAGCAAGAATCTCGAGCAAGCGATTGAATTTATCAACATTCTTGATCGCTGCCAGGTCGCGGATATCTTTTCGAATGTATGTATCTATGATCTGTTGAAGGTATTGCTCTTTCATCCCCAGTTCTTTTGTGAGGACAATTTTTGGGTAACCTCCGTATAAAAGAAATTCAGTAAAAAGCGATCTCAATTTGGATAATGTTGGATCTGTATACCGGGTCAATGTGTGGAATTCTTCTCCTTTAAAGGTAAGAAACTCCAAGAAAGAAAGCGGATAGATCTCGAAACTCATCGTTCGCCCAACCAGCGAATCTTTGAATTTGCTTTTCATCTCAAAACTGGATGATCCAGAAACGATCACTTTCAAATACCGATGATGGTCTGCCAATAGCTTCAGAAACGAGGATGGGTTTTCCAAATACTGGATTTCATCGATAAAAACAAATAATCGTTTCCCCTCAGCCTCAATGTCTTCCCTGCTGAATCCCTGTTCTTCCAAATATCTGGTAAATTCATCCACACCCTGGTCAAGCAGGTTTTTGAACCGGCCGTCTTCAAGATCGATATATATCGTTCGATCATTTCTTTGCTGCAATATGCCTTGCAGATACATCATGATTGATGTCTTCCCCACCTGCCGGGCACCATGGATGATCAATACATCCTGGGTTTCGAGGTAAGGTTCAATATCAGCAATTACCTGACGTCGGAATAACTGGTTTGACATGGAATCAGTCCTTTCCACCCTCTATTCTAACTCCAATAATTTTACTAGTCAACTAGTAAAATTATTTGATATTTTTACTAGCAGACTATAAATTTTATTTGCTGGTAAACCCTTCGATATACCAATCGAGATAAATCCCCACCTGTGAGCGCCAGTAGTCCTGATCGTGGCTGCCCGGGCTGACGTGGTATTCGTGCGCCACGCCGGTGGCCGTGAGGTTGGCCTCGTACTGGTCGATGCTCCCGCGCAGATAATCATTCTCACCGCGGTCAATGTAGATGCGCGGGAAGTCCGCCGCGGCATGCATTTGCAGCAGGTTCTGAACGCGGTACAAATCACCGGAGAAGTAGCCCATGCTGTGCGCGCCGATGGCGCCGAACAGTTCGAAATTGGTCAGCGCAGTGTGCATGGCCCAGCCGCCGCCGCGGGACATGCCCCCGATGGCGCGGCAGCTTCGTTCGGCACAGACTGCGTAGTGGCTTTCGACATACGGCATCAGATCGTTTATGAAGGCGTCACCGAATTTCGATTCCGCGACGCTATCCCAATCGCGTTCCTCGTACGGGAACACCATAATGAACGGTTCAGCCCCCGCGGTGATCTTGGCGTCGGCGGCATCGGTGATCCCCAGGGAGGACCAGGTGGTATCGTCCATGTTTTGACCGTGGAACAGGTAAATGATGGGGTATCCGCTCTCGC
Organism: uncultured Anaerolinea sp.; assembly: GCA_964456715.1. Classification (GTDB taxonomy): domain Bacteria; phylum Chloroflexota; class Anaerolineae; order Anaerolineales; family Anaerolineaceae; genus UBA6107. The sequence goes on from CAYWCH010000007.1 coordinate 21,635, forward strand.
GGCCGGCATCGTAACAGGGCGGCAGGTAGACGCTGAAGGTGAAGTCTTTACCGAGGGTGTCGGAATCGATCCGCATTTGGGTGACCGTTCCGGTCAGCGCGGTGCAGCCTGCTTCTGTTGCCATCCCATCCACCAGCGAGGTCGGGGCAGCCGTTTCCATGACAACCTCAGGGTTTGAGGCAGGCTGCGTCGCGTTTGCCGCAGAGCAACCCGCGAGTGCAAGGACCAGGAAAATGAGGAACGATCTTTTAATGAGTCTCAACACACCCTGGTTTCCATTTGCGGCCAGACCGGGTAGAACATGGCCCAGGTGGCCGGATTTTCGCGAATATAGCCTTCTGCCACCTTGAGTACGCGGGCAGCATTATTCTCAAGTTCTTCCCTCGGATCGTCGCGGCGTTCCAGCGGGATTTCCTCGGAGGCGTCGATCTCAAGCGTCGGCTGGTTGCCCGGGTCACGCTGGACC
>CAYWCH010000008.1:0-21845 GCA_964456715.1 uncultured Anaerolinea sp.
TGAACCCTTCCTCGAAAAGGAGGAAGGATTGATCTGGTCAGCCTCCTCGATTTACACTAAACCCCAGGTTAACCTTCAATTTAACAACGTATTGATCACCCGCTTGATTGCCACAGATTACCCCGATTGGATCAACGACCTCAGCAGTAAAGGCTGGCACGCGATCACTATTGACCAGGCTGAAGGGAAAGAAAAAGAATATCTGGCGAGTCAAAAGATCAGCTCACTCCTGCTTCTCTCGATCCCCCGGGATGAGAATCGGAATGGTTTCATCGCGTTTGAAGATTTCTCATCAACGCATGTATGGAAGCCGGAAGAAATCGACATCCTCAGGATTGCAACGGAAGCTTTCACGAACACGATCATCCGCGAGGAATTGTTGAAGCAGCTTCAATCCTCTTTGGAAGAGACCGAGAGTCTGTATACGGCATCTCACCAACTTGCGCTCTCCAACTCATTACAGGAAATGCTCAGTTCCGTGATTCTGGGTATTCATTCGCAAAGCATTAACCGCGGTGTTTTGATCCTGTTTGATTACAATGAAGAGGATCAAATCGAAAGAATGGTTGTTGAAGCCAATTATTACAGCGGTGCTGGAACGCCTCCTCCTCCAATTGGTACAGAATACCTGCAATCACTTTATAAACCCATTTTTCTCGCTCAAAACCCCGTCTTCTATGATGATGTAACTGATTCGCAAATCGAAAAGAACCTTCAGGACATTCTCATCCGCCAGAACATCCACTCCATGGCCGTGCTGCCCCTTTGGTCAGCCAACCGACAGGGCGGTGTATTACTTCTCATCACTATTGTAAAACATCGGTTCGCAGAGCAGGAGATCAGAGCTCTGGCACCTCTCGTCGATCAAATGGCCACTACAATTGAGAACTTGAGGTTGTTCGAAAGTACCGAGAAAGCCTTGAATGAAACAGAGTTGTTGTACCGAATTTCCAGTGGTATCGCAAGATCCGTTAACTTTGATGAATTGATCCATTTGGTTGGTGAAAATGCTTTGCCTACTGATATGACTGATCTGCATTTGTTTATTGCATCATCCAGCGGAGAAAAAACCGATTCTCTCGAATTAATCGGCAGCTACAACGCCGATAAGGGCTACACTGCGGTCGGTGAGAAGATCCCACTCAATCGATTTGTATTCATCGACCTTTCCAATCCGGAACCGGTCAGCTTTGCCAATATATCCAAGAGCCGACTTGGCACAGGAAGCCTTAATTACTTCTCTTCTCTTGGTTGGAATTCAGCCAGTTTCATCCCGATGCTATCTGGTTCGACTTTACTCGGGTTGCTTGCGGTTTCATCGCCCAAGCCCACTGAATTGGACAAAGATCAGTTACATACTTTGCAAATCGTTGCCAGCAGCATTTCGGTGGCTATCGAGCGTCAACGGTTGCTTTCACAAACTCAGCAACGCGCACTAGAGTTGCAGGCCGCGTCCGAGATTGCTCGCGATACCACAAGCACCCTGGCTCGAGACGAATTGTTGAACCGAATCGTGAATTTAATCAAGACTCGTTTCAATTTCTACCACACTTCAATTTATTTGCTCGATGAAACGAATACTTTCGCGGAGATTGCAGAAGCCACAGGTCATGCCGGCCTTGAGTTGAAACAACGACAACACAGGGTTGCGGTCGGTTCAAAATCCGTCATTGGTGCCTGTACGGCAACAGGCAATCCCGCGATTGTGAACGATATCACTCAAAGTGCGATCTTCTTCCCGAATCCACTTTTACCCGAAACCCAATCCGAAATGGGTCTGCCCTTAAAAATCAGTGACAGGGTGATTGGCGCACTTGATATCCATTCTGACAAACCGGGTGCTTTCACCCAATCAGAATTGACAGTGTTCCAGATTCTGTCTGACCAGATCTCCATTGCCATCGAAAACGCTCAAGCCTATGAAATCTCGCAGAAAGCCTACGATGAAATGCGCGAATTGGATCGTGTCAAAAACCAGTTCCTCGCGAACATGAGCCATGAGCTTCGTACTCCTCTTAACTCTGTCATTGGTTTCTCGCGCGTCATCCTGAAAGGGATCGACGGCCCGATCAATGATGTTCAAAGGCAGGATATTTCTTCCATTTATTCATCAGGTATGCACCTCTTAAACCTGATCAACGAAATCTTGGACATGTCTAAGATTGAAGCCGGCAAGATGGAATTGCAGCTTGAATCCATAAATATCAGTGATGTGATTAACAGTTCGATTACCAATGCTGCCGGACTCGTCAAAGACAAACCCATCAAGGTTGTTCAAAACATTGAACCCAACCTGCCTCCGGTAAAAATGGATGAGATCCGTGTCAGCCAAGTCATCACCAACCTCCTTTCGAATGCGGTTAAGTTTACTGATTCGGGTACCATCACAATCTCTGCTAAACGTACCCAGAGCCCCGAAATGAAGCCGGAGATCATGGTCACTGTGGCGGATACCGGTATTGGTATTTCACCCGAAGATCAGGTGAAATTATTCCAACGCTTCTCGCAGGTGGATGATTCACCAACCCGAAAGACAGGTGGTACAGGCCTGGGGTTGTCAATCTGCCGTTCACTTATTGAAATGCATGGCGGACGTATCGATTTGCTCTCCAGCGAAGTTGGTAAAGGGAGCGTATTCTTCTTCACGCTGCCGCTCGATGAACCAAAACCGGAGATCAGCATTGATCAACTCGCGCACGAAAATAATGTGATCCTTTCAATAGACGATGATGCCCAGGTGATCGAACTCTATGAACGCTATCTTCAACCCGCCGGTTATCAGGTGATTGCAGAGATCAACCCGGATAACGCTGTCACGCGCGCCCGTGAGTTGAAACCACTCGCCATCACCCTAGATATCATGATGCCCGGCAAAGACGGCTGGCAGATCATGCGTGCCCTTAAACAGGATCCAGAAACCAAAGATATTCCCATCCTCATCTGCTCGATTCTGGAAGAAGAGGAAAAAGGTATCAGCATGGGTGCGGCCGATTACCTGGTCAAACCCTTCGTTCAAGACGATTTGCTAAAAGCGATCAAACGCATGAACAGCGACGGCCAATTACATGAGATCCTGCTGGTGGATGATGACATTGATGATTTACGTCTCACTCAAAAGATGATCGAAAACGGCGGAAATTTTGTGGTCTCAACCGCCGAAAATGGCAAGGACGCGTTGGAAATTTTGACCAATTCCGTGCCGGATATGATCATCCTCGATTTGTTCATGCCTGGATTGAATGGTTTTGACCTACTGGAGATCTTGCGTGCAGATCCGCGCTTGAACCATATCCCCATTCTCATTTTGACCGGTGCTGATTTGACCGGTGAACAGCAAGCCCAGCTTTCAGAATTTGGAAAACACCTCTTCACAAAGGGAATTGTTAAAGAAAAAGAGCTGCTTGAATACATAAAAGAATCGCTCGAAAAAATTAAATCTCAAGCAATTGGAACAAAGAATTAACCATGTCTTCTCATTTTATTACTGAGTGTTTGGATTGCGGGAACAAAAGTCCATTTCTGGCAGGCTCACCTGCCTGCCCAAATTGCGGAAGCCTCTGGCGTGAAGCGGTATACGATTACGCGTCTCTTGGCTTCAGTTTACCCATTCTTTTGCCGGGTCGCTCTTTTGACCTGTGGCGCTATCGTGAACTCTTGCCCATCCGTGACCCCAATCCAGATTATTCGCTGGGTGAAGGCGGTACTCCGCTCATCCACGCCAAGAATCTGGGAATGATGCTGGGCTTGCCAAAACTTTACATAAAAGATGAACGTCAGGGTCCAACAGCATCATTCAAGGATCGCCAGGCAGCACTGATGATCGCTTCTTTAAAAGAAGCAGGGATTAATGAACTTGTTTGTGCGTCAACCGGCAATGTAGCCATCTCATATTCAGCTTACGCTGCGCGGGCCGGTATTAAATTATGGGCTTTCCTCACTTCTCTGGTTCCAGCAGCAAAAATGCGTGAAGTGGCCATCTATGGCACCCAGGTTGTGAAAATAACCGGCACATATGATGAAGCCAAGCAGTTGGCAGCCGATTTTGCCAAACAACGCAATCTGTTCCTGGATCTTGGCGCTCGCAGTATCCCCTGCCTGGAAGCCATGAAGACGCTCTCTTTTGAGATCGCAGAGCAATTAACAACCCATCTCACCAGCACCTCCTCAGTTTCTGTTCCAGAAGGCGCGCTCTGGATTCAACCGGACTGGTATATCCAAGCTGTCAGCGGAGGCATGGGACCACTAGGTGTAATGAAAGGTTTTCGTGAATTACAACTGATGGGTTTCACCAATGGCCAGCCAAAGATCGGTGTGATTCAGGCAGAGGGCTGTGCTCCGATGGTTCATGCCTGGCATCAAAAGTTAGAAGTGGCAACTCCGGTTAAATCTCCCCGCACTCTCATCGCCACACTCGCCACCGGTGATCCGGGTCGTACCTATACAATGATCCAGCAGAAGATGAAAATCGCCAGTGGTGGTGCCATCGAAAGTGCTTCTGATGAAGAAGCCTTTCGGGCAATGCATTTCCTGGCCAAGATGGAAGGTATTTCAATTGAACCGGCGGCGGCGGTTGCCTTTGCCGGCCTGGTGAAGATGGTTCGTGCCGGGACGATCAAACCTGATGAAATTGTTGTTGTCAATTGCACAGGCCATACAATGCCGATCGAACGTAACATTCTTGGTGAAGGTTGGGAACGGAATATTAACCTGGCCGCCGATAACATGACCGAAGAAGGACGCGAAGAAGGTCTGCTCTCTGCATTGAGCAATGTAGGTATCGACCGCTTCCCGCGGATTGCCATTGTAGATGATGAACCGAACGTCCGTGTGTTGGTTCGTCGTATTTTGCAGAGCCAGGGAAATTATCAACTTTTCGAAGCCTCTGATGGTAAATCCGCGGTGGATTTGATCACCCGCGAACGTCCCGATCTGGTAATTCTGGACTTGATGATGCCCGACATGGATGGTTTCCAGGTGATGGATGCGCTCCAGAAACGAAATGAGACCAAAGATATCCCCATTATCGTCGTCACTGCAAAAGAACTGACCTCTGCTGAGAAGGAACGCCTGAAAGGTCACATCCAAACTTTGATGCAAAAAGGGGATTTCATGAGCGACGAATTACTGGATGAAGTCAGAGCATTGCTAAAGTAGGGAACCCGTATGAATGACCGAAGGAAAGGGATCATCGCTTCCCTGGCATCAGCTTTCCTATTAGGGCTGACGCCAATTTTCGGTAAACAATCCATTTTGCAGGGATTTTCACCCCTGGCGGTTGTCGCTGTTCGTTCGACCATTGCGGTAACATTGCTCTTCCTCTTTATCGTCCTTTTCAAACGCGGATTTTTCTATATTTATCCTCTTGGTTTGGTTGGTTGTGTTTCTGCGGGTTTCATCAATGGTGTTGGGTCAATTTTTTATTACACCGCCCTTTCACGCCTCGACACCAGCATCGGTCAACTCTTATACTCCTTTTATCCTCTATTTGTCGCTCTCTGGCTGCTCGCGGACCGTCAATCGCTTAGCCGGATTACGCTTCTGCGTCTGGCGCTGGCACTTCCCGGTGCCTACCTGTTGATTTCCAACTCCAGTCAAAAGGTGGACCTGATTGGTGCAGCCATGATGATTGCTGCTGCATTGCTATACGCATTACATCTGCTCGTGAATCAGCGCGTACTTTATGAAGTGCCCGCTCCGACGGTGACCTTTTATACGCTGCTTTCCATGGCTGTGACGGTAACTGGTGCCTTCTTTATCTTTCATCCCTCCCTACCGCCATCCGGAGTCAACTGGCTGCCGTTGGTCATGCTTGGTGTGATTACCTTCCTAGCCCGGTTGATGCTGTTCCTTGGCGTGAAGCATCTCGGCGGACTGCAAACCTCCCTGCTTGGCTTGGGTGAATTACTGGTCACAATTGTTTTGGCGCAGATATTCCTTGGCGAACGACTTACCTTTGACCAGTGGATTGGTGCATTACTGATCGGCATCAATTTATTGCTTGTGGCTTATGATAAACCTGGCTCGACCCGGCGTTACAGTAAGGGGTTCCTCCATTGGCTTAACCCCACTGATGTTTCTCCGACCGATTTCCCTTTTAAAGATCAATAACAATTTTTACATCATGGTACACTAGAGATCGAAAGGGACGCTCATTTCCATGACCACTTCGTCAGCCACTGCAATTGCTCATCCCAACATTGCGTTCATTAAATACTGGGGGAACCGTGACAACGAGCTTCGACTCCCCATGAACGGCTCGATTTCGATGAATCTGGATGGTTTAACCACCCGCACCCGTGTCACTTTTGACTCGAGTTTTCCAACTGATATTTTTGATCTGAACAGCAAAAGGCAATCCGGTCCCAGTCTGGAAAGAGTGGTAAAGCATTTGAACTTCATCCGTGGATTACGCGGGATCTCCACTCACGCCCATGTTCTGAGCGACAATGATTTTCCGACCGGCGCTGGAATCGCTTCTTCCGCTTCAGCTTTCGCTGCCCTGACCCTGGCGACTGTGGCTGCGCTTGGTCTCCAAATTCCCGAGGCGAATCTTTCCCGTCTGGCACGTCGCGGTTCAGGTTCAGCCTGCCGTTCCATCCCAGCGGGTATCACCGAATGGCGCAAAGGGCACTCAGATATCGATTCCTTCGCTGTCACAATCGCCGATCCCACCTACTGGGCCTTGGCGGATTGCATCGCTGTGGTGGAGGAGGAGCCAAAAAAGACAGGATCGAGTGAAGGACACACTTCTGCATCCACCAGCCCACTGCAGTCAGCAAGAGTATCAGATAGTGAGCGCCGCCTGGATATTTGTCGCAACGCCATCTTGAAAAAAGATTTCCAAGCCTTGGCAGAGATCATCGAACTTGATAGTAATATGATGCATGCCGTGATGATGACCTCCAATCCTCCCCTCTTTTACTGGCTGCCTGCCACATTGGATATCATGGCAACTGTCAGGTCCTGGCGAAAAACCGGCCTGGCAGCCGCTTACACTCTGGACGCCGGACCAAATGTCCATATCATTTGTGAAGCGGAGAAAACTAATGTCATCCAGCGCCGGCTTTCAGTGCTGCCAGGCGTGAAACAGGTGATTGTGTCCAATGCAGGTGGCGCTGCTCATTTACAGTAATTTCTGATGTATTTTTAATGGAAACTTCATATTTCACCAGCTATAATATCAATTAAACGCGCTTAATAGTCTGAAAAAAGGTAGACATGTCAACATTTTTAAACACTGCAGTAAATATTTTGGAATTTGTCCTCGCATTTGGCGTTCTGGTATTTATCCATGAGCTTGGCCATTTTGTGGTTGCCCGCTTGAGCGGTATCGGTGTTGAGGAATTTGGATTCGGCTTTCCGCCAAAAATGGTGAAACTCTTCCACTGGAAGGGAACTGATTTTACGCTTAACTGGATTCCGTTTGGTGGATTCTGCCGTATGAAAGGGGAAAACGCCGGAGACCTGCAGCCGGGTAGTTTTGCTGCCGCCAAACCCTGGCGCCGACTTCTGACCCTTCTGGGTGGGCCGATCATGAATCTATTACTGGGATTCATCCTGGTGGTCATTTTATTCATGAAAGCCGGCGCGTCTGACACGACCAGGGTCGAAGTGATCGATGTTGCAGCAGGCTCACCTGCCGCTGTCGCGAATATTCAGGTCGGAGATATCATCGCCAAGATCAACACTGAAAACGTGACTGGCATGGATTCCCTTTCCAAGTTGGTTCAGAAAAACCTAGATAAACCAACCGAGGTTACATTGCAGCGTGGTGATCAAACCTTGACCGTGGAGTTGGTACCGCGTTCTTCTCCCCCCGAAGGACAAGGAGCCATGGGAGTGACGATCAACAACCCGACCATCCCTGTTACGTTTTTCCAGGCAGTTCCTCAGGCAGCTTTGTCCACTCTCGACCAGGGTGTGCAATTGATCATGCTGCCGGTCAAGTTGATTTCAGGCCAGATCGAAGCTTCCAGTACGCGTATGGTGAGCGTGGTTGGCCTCTATGACATGTATCGCCAGGTGAAAACAGAGGATGCCGAGGTATCAACCGCCTATCCTCAGGCGAAAAATTTGTATGTCCTGTCTTATCTGGCTACTCTATCAATTGCGCTCGGGTATACCAATCTTCTACCCATCCCCGCCATTGACGGCGGTCGTATCCTTTTCCTGCTGCCAGATCTTCTTTTCAAGAAGAAGATGCGGCCCGAATTGGAGAACAATATCAATTTAATCGGTTTCTCCTTATTGATCCTTTTAATGGTCGTCCTGGTCATCAACGATGTTATCAACCCCATTGCGCTGCCGTAAAACTGAGAGCTTATGTCTGACCAAACCTCGAAATTCGACTCGATCGTCACCGCCCTGATGGATCTTTCCCAACCATTTCCATCCAGGATGTTGCGGGGCTTTTCAGATCTTTCTCGCAAAGATCTGCACTCTCTCGGAGGGTTATGGCCGCGAATCGATCCCAAAAGAAAACTAACCCTATTTGAAGACCTTGAATCAATCGCTGAAAACGACACGCTGGTCAATTTCGACGAATTCGCAAAACTTGGCCTGACCGATCCTGATTCCGCTGTCAGGGTGATGGCGATACGCCTTCTATGGGAATGTGAAGAAGCATCCCTCATCCCAGTATTCGTTGAAATGCTTCTTGTGGATGGAGTGGAAGACGTTCGGGCGGCAGCGGCTTCGGCCCTTGGCAAGTATGTTTATCTGGGTGAACTGGATTCCATTCCTGACAACCTGAAGATTCCGGTTGTGCAAAATCTTTTGGACGTCGTTGCCGGTGATGATCTGCCTTTGGTCCGACGTAACGCTCTGGAATCATTGGGCTATTCAAGCCATTCCAAAGTTCCTGCTCTGATCCGCAAAGCGCTGGAATCAGATGATACTCTCTGGACGCAATCTGCGCTTTATGCCATCAGCCGTTCTGCTGATGAGCAATGGTCAGATATAGTAATTCGCTACTTATCTCATCCAGAAAGTGAAATTAAATTCGAAGCCGTGCGGGCAGCCGGTGAATTGGAACTGTTGGATGCCCGGGATATTCTTCTACAATTACTCGAAGAAAACGAAGACGATCTTGAACTGCGCTACGCTGCCATCTGGGCGCTTTCACAAATTGGCGGTGAAGGGATCAAAGAGACCTTCGAAGAGATGCTAAAGAAATCCGATGATGAAGATGAGATCGGTTGGCTCGAAAAGGGACTTGAAAACCTCGATCTTGGCGGCGACCTCGATAAAATGGGTATATTGAATTTCGATGGTGCTCCATCATCTTTCGCTGATGAGTATGGGGATGAAGAAGAAGACATCATTGAAGATGAGGATGAAGGCGAAAGTTTCGATGAGGTCGAAATGGATATCGACGAGATCGATGAATTTGACGAAGACGACGAAGAAGAGAACTATTAAGTGGTCTTTGCATGTCGTTGATTCTTGCCCTCACCCTTTTGTTTCATCTTGGTTCTCAATCCAGTTCATTGCCTCTCATTGATCGAGATTTGATCGAACAAGTAAACGCAAATTATCAGTTTGCACAATCTATCGATATTTCTGCGGAGATCAAAGAGATATCTGCAATCTCGCAAGTCGATGTTTATTTACAGACAGGTACTGGCGCAAGGGTGCAAACTCAGGCAGAGGTTACTTCAGAGGGGATGCTCACCTGCCATGTTGATTTGGCAGACAATTCCTACAAAGTTTTTGATCGGATCTATTACTGGTTTGAGATCACCTACACAAATGGTGAAAAAACCATCACGCCATCCTACTGGTTCGATTACCTGGATAACCGCTTCGCGTGGCAAAAAAACGAGACAAAGTGGTTCATTGTATATACCATCCCCTCATCGTCAATCTCAGCCGATGAAATTCAATCCATTGCGTTAACCGGATTGAAAAATGCCACAAAAATCCTGGCGGTCTCACCCAAGCTGCCAATGACACTTTACGTTTATCCAGATACTGATTCGCTATCCAGCGCGCTCGGTATGACCAGCGCGGAATGGGCAGCCGGCGAAGCCCGCCCTGAGATCGGCGTGGTCATGGTCTCAACCTCGAGTAATGGAGACGTTAAAGAGGATCTGGAGCGTCAAATTCCGCATGAACTCACCCATATTTTGGAATATGCACTTGCCGGCGATGGTTTCGCACAGGCTCCAAAATGGCTTCTGGAGGGTCTTGCCACAATCGCTGAAAACACTCAGTCACAATCCGATCAAAGAGTGTTACAAGATGCCTATCACAAGGGTGGTTTACTACCTTTGCATGAGCTTTGTTCTTCCTTTCCCCCTGAGTACTCGCAATCTGCTTTGGCCTATGCTGAATCAGCATCGTTCGTTCGGTATTTACAGGATGCATATGGAAATACCAGTCTGATCACTCTACTTGAGAATTCTCAAAAATCAGCAAACTGCGATCAATTACTGCAGTCAACATATGGAAAAGACCTTTCCACCCTTGAATCAGAGTGGATAGGCGTAACTTTACAGTTTTCGCGAGCGAATCATTCAGCCAATGAGTATTTGCTGCTGCTCCTGATCATTCCTGTGGTCCTAATTGGTCTTTGGCGAATCAAACGGCATGGTTCTGGAAAAAAAGAAGGGAAACACGAAAAATGAGTGCAGCTAACCAGGTTTCAGCATTACACGCAATAGTTGAAGGCCATGTACAGGGGGTGGGTTTTCGCTATTTTGTAAAAGAGAACGCCGATATGCTTCATTTGAACGGGTGGGTGCGCAACCTGTATGACGGCACTGTGGAATTGACTGCTGAAGGCAGCCGCGAAGCACTGGAACGCCTGCTAGCAGCCGTGAAAGTCGGTCCCGGCCACGGTTACGTCAGCAACGTCAAGGTGGATTGGTCTTCTGGCCCTGCCAGGTACATCCAGTTCAGTTTTTTGCCCACAGAATGATTAAGGGCAGTTATTCGATTTCGCCGGCCATCAATCTGGCCTTCTGCCAGGGTGGCAGGTTGGATTCCTCTGCCAGCAAGTTACGCAGATCGAGAATCTGATCGCGGAAGACCGCAGCTTTCTCGAATTCAAGATCCTTGGCGGCCTGGCGCATTTGTGTTTCAAGCTCTGTTATCAGTCGTTTGAGCTCTTTTTCAGGAATGGAAGGAGCCTTCTTCCCGGCCTGGTATTCACCGCGTCGTTCCGCTGCCATAGTGCTTGCCCCAGATAACTGCTCAGTCAAGTCGTGCACAGCTTTTACAATCGTAAATGGTTCGATACCGTGTTTGGTGTTGTAATCCGCCTGTTTTTTGCGCCGGCGGTTCGTTTCGTCGATGGCGTTCCTCATCGAATCGGTCATATTATCGGCATACATGATCACTTTGCCATTCACGTTGCGTGCCGCGCGCCCGATTGTCTGGATGAGCGCTGTTTGCGAGCGCAAAAAACCTTCCTTATCCGCGTCCAGGATCGCCACCATTGAGACTTCCGGGAGGTCAAGACCTTCACGGAGCAGATTGATGCCAACGATCACGTCGAAGATTCCCATTCGTAGATCGCGCAATATCCCGATTCTTTCCAGCGTTTCCACTTCTGAATGAAGATAATGTACTTTTACACCGAGTTCAAGCAGGTAATCTGCCAGATCTTCCGCCATACGTTTGGTTAACGTGGTAACGAGTACACGTTCACCGCTTTCAGTGCGCTTCTTGATCTCCCCATATAAATCATCCACCTGACCTTTGGTGGGACGAATTTCCACCTCGGGATCCAACAAGCCTGTCGGTCGGATGATTTGTTCCACCACCTGATCACACTTTTTCATCTCATACTCAGCGGGAGTCGCTGAAGTATAAATTGTATACCCCATGTGTTTTTGGAATTCTTCAAACGTGAGCGGGCGGTTATCCATGGCTGAAGGCAGGCGGAAACCATACTCCACCAGCGTTGATTTGCGAGATTGGTCGCCGCGATACATGCCGCGTACCTGGGGTACGGTCATGTGCGATTCATCCAATACCAGCAAATATTCGCTTGGCAGATAATCCATCAATGTCCAGGGTGCAGACCCTGCCGGCCGCTGGTCCAGGTGACGGGAGTAATTCTCAATTCCTGAACAATATCCGACTTCTTTGAGCATTTCGAGGTCATATCGACAGCGCTGCTCGATCCGCTGTGCCTCTAGCAATTTCCCGTTGTTCCTGAAATATTTCAATTGATCGTCAAGCTCCCCTTCAATATCGAGGATTGCCTGTTTTAATCGATCCTCCGAGGCAATATAATGCTTGGCAGGGTAGATCTCTACATGCTCAGGTTGTGAATATACTTCACCAGTTAAGGGGCTGAACTCCAACATCTTTTCAACTTCATCGCCGAAGAAACTGATCCGGTATGCTTTCTTCTCTTCATAGGCCGGGAAGATTTCGATCGTATCTCCTCTTACCCTAAAAACGCCCGGCCGCAATTCAAGGTCGTTGCGCTGGTATTGACTTTCAATCAGCCGGCGCAAGAGAGCGTTCCTTCGATAGATCTCGCCTGTGTCAAATCGGATTACCACACCCGCGTAATTTTCCGGATTACCCAGACCATAAATACAGGAGACAGAAGCCACAATAATGACGTCTTTCCTGGACATCAGTGCGGTGGTCGCAGCCAACCGCATCCGGTCAATTTCTTCGTTTATGTCCGTTTCTTTTTCAATATAAAGATCCTGCCTCGGGACGTAAGCCTCCGGCTGGTAATAATCATAGTAAGACACAAAGTAATTAACCGCGTTCTCCGGGAAAAACTCTTTGAATTCGGAATAAAGTTGCGCGGCCAGGGTCTTGTTATGCGCCATGATCAGAGCTGGCATCTGCACCTGTTGAATAATATTGGCAATCGTAAAGGTCTTACCGGTACCGGTGGCCCCGAGCAGCACCTGATCGCGGTAACCCTGGTTTAATCCTTTGACCAATTGATCGATGGCCTCGGGTTGGTCACCGGTCGGTTGATACGGTGCATGCAGCTTGAAATCCATCCTTCAACTCCTTCTTCTGGTTGGTTGAATAGAATTATAGCACATTTGTTCAGGTTGGGATAATTATTTTGGGTTTATTGGGATGGTGAAGATGAACCTTGCTCCGCAATCGGGATTGTTTTGCGCGGTCAGGTCACCACCGTGGACGCGCGCCAGGTTCCGCGCAATGGATAATCCCAACCCGGTACTACCGGATTTTTCCCGGCTTCGAGATTTGTCGCTTTTAAAGAATCGTTCAAACAAGTGAGGAATATCTTCTTCCAGTATTCCGCATCCATTATCTTTGACTATGACCATTGCTTGGTTTTGGTCCTTGTTGATCTCTACTTCAATCTTTCCATCCTTACCGGTATGGTGCAAAGAATTAGTGATCAAGTTTCCAAGAATTTGCATGATTCGATCAGAATCAGCGCTGATGATCAATTCATCAATTGAAGATGGATTTGTAAGATCCAATTGGATATGCTGCTGCCCGGCCTGAGGGCCGAATCTCTCCACCACTTTTCTACAGGTTTTTATCAGATCGATATCCTCAAGCTGAAGCCGGATTTCTCCGGCATCCACCAGGGCGAGGATCCTCAGATCATCCACCAATCTGGTCAGAAAGTTGGTCTGATCAACTACAGTCTGCAGGCTCTCCTGGTTGATCGGCACAATGCCATCTTGCATGGCTTCAAGTTGGGCCTTCTGTACTGCCAGCGGGGAGCGGAGTTCATGGGCGATATCCGCAGTCAACGCTTTTTTTCGGGCCTCTGCGGATTCGAGGTTCTCTGCCATGATGTTGAATGAATCTCCAAGATGAGCGATTTCATCGCTTCCTTTGATTGCCACCCGGGTAGTTAATTTCCCGTGAGCCAGTGAATCTGCTGCCTGAGTGAGTAATTTCACGGGTTTGATCAGACTGTTCGAGATCACGATGGCAATGATAAATGCCAAAATACCAGCGATCAGACCTGACCGCAACACAGCGATACGCAAACTACTGATCAATGGAGATACTTCGGCTGATTGGAAAGATCGCTGCCCCTTAACGATCAAGTAGCCAATCGTTTTTTTCGATTCTGATTCCAGAGAAACAGCGTTTGAAGTGGCACTTTCATCCAGTGTGCTGCCAACCTCTTCTCCCGCTGAACTCCATACCACAACAAGGTTGGAATCGATGATGGTAAACTGAGGTTTTTGATCCGGTCCTACTCCCCCTGGTCCAAAAGTTCCCATCATCCCCATGTTCCTGCCGTTGTTCATCATGCCCGGCTGCAAGGAACTTGCGATTTTATCGATCCCCTCCCAGCTTCCATGTTCGTTGTAATATTTTTCCACCTGGTGAACAATAGTGTCGTACCCGAACATCCCCCCGCGCATCATAAATTCCTGCACCTGCCGTGAGTTGTCCTGGTTAATAAAGGAAACCAGGAAGAAGACCAAACCTACGACGACAATCGAAAAGGCCAGGATGATTTTTGTTCGTAATAACATTTTTTTCTCACTTCTTGGAGATAAAACGATATCCAACTCCAAAAACAGTCTCGATCAGAAAAGTCACTTTCGAGTGCTGCTTCAACTTGTTCCTCAAGTTCTTTACATGAACATCAATGCTTCTCTCATACGAATTGCTCGTCTCTCCCTGCATATCAGTCATCAATTGCTGCCGGGAAAATACCCTACCCGGATTGGATGCCATCTTGAAAAGCAGCTCAAATTCAGTCGGAGTTAACTCCACTTCATCCCCAGCAAGTGTCACCTGATGCCGATCCACATCAATCCTTAGATCGTCGACTGAAACAATGGCTTTTCCACCATCGTCCTTTTTTACCCTGTGTAGTACGGCTTTCTCTCGCGCAACAAGCTCCCGCGGCGAGAATGGTTTGCCGATGTAATCATCCGCGCCAGTGCTGAATCCTGTCAAGCGGTCGGTTTCTTCGATCCGTGCCGTCACCATGATAATGGGGATATCTTTCTTACGCCGTAATTCAGAAGCGACGTCCAGGCCATCCAATCCCGGCAGGTTGAGATCCAGTAAAACAATATCCGGGTTTTGCATTAGCGCAATTTCCAGACCGGTATCTCCCCGCATGCAGGTCAGAACTTCATAGTGCTCCCGTTCCAGGTAAGATCGAATGATTTTTAAGAGATAGGGATCGTCTTCGACAACGAGGATCTTGCTCATGTCTGGATTATATCAGAGATAACCTCGAGTAATTTTTCTTTCCATTCTTCGTCGTTGTGATTGAACTGGAACCAGTAAGCATTTTTTCCGGTTCTCAGAGAAGCATTGATCGTCTTCAGATCTCTCGCACCCACTCCCGCAGGTAAGGACGGATATCGCAAAACAATTTGATCGCCTTCAGCGCTTACTGAAGCCAGGCGGGCTTTTTCAGCCCTTAATTTGACTCGAATCTGATAGAACAAGTTTTGTGTTTCTTCGCTGTATGGTCCAAACCGATCATGGAATTCCTCTGCAAGCGCATCCAGCTCAGTTTCATCATGCAAGCCGGCCATGCGCCGATAGATCTGCAGCCTGAGTGTTTGGTCAGGGATGTACTCCATGGGAATCCCGATCGGCAAGGGTAGATCCACCGTAACCGGGATGTACGCAGCACCAATCCCGAAGGCTTTATCGATTTGATCCTGATTGTCGCCCTGAGTCTTCTTTAATTCTGAAACAGCTTGCGCCAACATCCTCGCATAGAGATGGAAACCCACTGACGCGATGTATCCACTCTGTCGCACCCCAAGCATTTCCCCAGCGCCGCGCATTTCAAGATCGCGCATGGCAATCGAATAACCTGCACCGAGTTGGGTATTCTCGGCGATGGTTTCCAGTCTTTCCTGCCCTTCCGGTGTCGGCGGCCTTTTATTATGCCTGAAGAAATAGGCATATGCCCGCTGCGCGCCGCGTCCAACCCTGCCGCGCAATTGATACAACTGAGCCAATCCAAATGTATCGCCACGGTCGACGACCAGTGTGTTCGCGTTTGGAATATCCAGCCCCGATTCGATGATCGAGGTGCAAAGCAGCACGTCGATCTCGCCCCGTGTGAATTGCGACATCACCAAAGATAATTCGTCTTCCTTCATTTGGCCATGAGCAATTCCAATGCGCGCATCCGGAACCAGTGTATGCAGGTGATTCTGCATTCCATAGATCGTTTGCACCCGGTTGTGCACAAAGAATACCTGCCCACCCCGCTCCATTTCGCGCAGAATGGCTTGTTTTACCAGCTTGGGTGAATATGGTCCAATGTGCGTGACAATCGGCAGCCGTTCAGCCGGCGGTGTGTTGATGATGGAAATATCCCGCACACCGGTCAGCGCCATGTAAAGTGTCCTGGGGATGGGAGTGGCGGTTAATGTCAACACATCCACTTCGGTTCGCAGTTTCTTGAAGTGCTCCTTGTGTGTCACACCAAAGCGCTGCTCTTCGTCGATGATCACAAGACCGATATCCTTGAAAACCACATCCGATGTGAGCAATCTATGAGTTCCGATGATGATGTCAATTTCACCCAGCAGTAACTTGGTGATGATCTCATCCTGCTGTTTGGGATTACGGAATCGTGACAGCATTTCCACCGTGACGGGATAGGCAGAAAGACGTTGTTTGAAGGTTTCATAATGCTGCTGCGCCAGAACCGTGGTCGGCACCAGTACAGCCACCTGTTTGCCATCCATTACCGCTTTAAAAGCAGCCCGCAGCGCGACCTCGGTTTTCCCATAGCCAACATCGCCGCACAATAAGCGGTCCATTGGTTTGGGCTTTTCCATGTCCTTCTTGACATCTTTGATGGCACGGAACTGATCATCGGTTTCGATATATGGGAAACTCGCTTCCAGCTCTTCCTGCCAGGCGGTATCTGTTTTGAACGCATAACCCCTGGCGGTTTCCCGCTGTGCGTACAACTCCAAAAGATCCTGGGCTACGCGGATGACTGCTTCGCGAACAGTCTGTTTCGTCTGCGACCATTCCGCACTGCCCAGGCGTGAAGGCTGCGGTGTTGTACCCTCCGGACCAACGTAACGGCTGAGACGATCGGCCTGATGGATGGGCACAAAAAGCTGATCGCCATTTTCGTATTCAACACTCAGGAATTCGCGTTCGATCCCTTCAAGTGAGCGCCTTACCAGGCCGGTAAACTTGCCCACGCCGTAATCAACATGCACCACCCAGTCCCCCACATGCAGATCGGCATACGATGCTTCCGGAGCTTCATGTGTGGCTTTTAATCGCGGCCTTGGTTGGGGTCGTTCCCATCCAAATATTTCGCTATCTGTGATGAATCTGGCTTTTACTTCGCCTTCCTCGAGTAGATCCCAACCATCGCTGATTGTCCCCTCAAGGAAGATGGGTTCGTTTTTATCTTCAATCCCGCAAGCATCCTCCCGCCATAGTTCTTTTAAGCGTGAGAGTTGGCGGGTGACCACAAATGTAGGTATCTTCTCCTTGCAGTCCTTCTGTAAAGACTCGATGAAAGGCTTTACCCGACCGCCATACCTTTCACCGGGAGAAAAGAGATCGGTTAAGGGTCCTTCATCTTCCGATCCGGAACGGCTCAACTCCAGCCAGCGCGAGGATTCAATGGTATCGGCCAGTTCTGACCAACTGATGTATGGTGTTGGGAAATCATCAGGGAGGATTCCCTCATCGATGCTTTCCTGTCTGAGCTTGATGGCCTGTTCTTCGATCTCATCTGCGAATGCCTCGATGTTCATCTTGTTATCAACCAATATGAGAGCATTCTTTGGCAAATAATCCAAAATCGATGCCGGCATTCTGTGGATCAATGGCAGGTAAAACTCATCAATGGGTACACCCTCGCCCAAGATTCCTTCAGCCTTGGAAGGCATAACTTCTCTGGCCGGTGTTATGGTCAACTCATCAAGTTTGTTTACGGTTCGTTGGGTGGCCGGATCGAATTCACGCAGTGTGTCCAGTTCGTTGCCAAAGAATTCAAGTCTGGCTGGATGCTGTTGCGATGGCGCCCAAATATCCAGAATTCCACCCCTCCGCGAGAATTGCCCGAAGTCCAGCACTGTTTCTACAGCTTCATAACCGATATTCACCCACGTTCGCTGTAAATCGGCAGGGTCGATCGTCTGATTCAAGTGAATGGTTTTGCTGTTAACCAGGAAATCCCGCCTGGGCAGTGTTCGGGTCATCAATGCCCGTAAGGGAGCAACGATCACAGGGAATTCCAGATCCTTGTTTTGCCCGGGTAGATGATGCATTGCCAGCGCGGTTAATGCCTGCAGACGATCGCGGCGGGTGACCGCTCCCCAGGCGGCCTGTTCGAAAAACAAAGGCGTGGGTTCCGGGAAATGGAATCGTGGAGTATTCGGCAGCCAGAAACTGAGTTCATCAAAGAGCGTTAATGCGCGGTCAGCCCGATCGGTGACCAGGAGGACGGGGACATTCAAGTCATTTTTCAACGCGGCAAGTACTGGCAAGCGTGCAGAGCGGATCAGCCCCAAACCAGGTACTGGCTGTCCAACTTTCACATGGTCCAGAACACGAACGTATTCAGGAGCTTCCCGAACGAAGTCGATGATTTTCTTCATTTACACGGTGCCATTGTATCGATTCATGGCAGCATCCAAGCCGTTGACCACGAATTCGCTGATTGCCTCACAACTTTTATCCAGAAGTATCTTCAGGAACTCCTCATCAGCTTTTAAAAACCGCTGCAGAACATAATCCCTGGCATCCATCTGGCCGGGCGGTCTCCCCACTCCCAGGCGCATCCGGGCAAAATCCTGGTTGCCTAGTTTCTCAATTGTCGATCCCACACCGCGCTGACCGGCAGATCCCCCTTTCGGTCGAATGCGAATCGTCCCAAAGGGCAGATCGATGTCGTCGTGAATGACCAGCAGGTTTGACTGGGGAATTTTGTAGAAATTCAGCAATCCAACAATTGCCTGACCTGATAGATTCATGTAGGTTTGAGGTTTTGCCAGAACAACTCCCCGCCCTTCGATCTTTCCCAAACCAACCAGAGCTTTGTTCTGAACTTTAAGTAGTTTTGTCTGGATCGAATTGGCAAACGCATCGACAGCCATGAAACCGATATTATGGCGCGTGTTGCTGTAATCGCGCCCGGGGTTGCCCAAACCCACTATCAGATATGAGTAACCCTCTGCTTTTTGTTCCACTCTAAGCGTTTTCAATCTGGCAAAGAGAGCATCCATGAAAACCTTCTATTTTCCTCTAAAAATTCCACAGAATGCAGCGTATACTCCAAGTCCTACGATGCATACGATACCCAGAATCAATCCTTCTTTAAAACTCTTTTCAACGCTGTCTGTAGACAATGAAGCTGCGTTAACAGGGTAAGGGGTTGCCCTCGTGATCATCTGTACCTCTGTTGCTGTGGCTGTGATTACGATTTCTGCCGCCGGCTGGGTTGGAGTGATCTCCACCGGGGTATAGTTGCGAACCAACACACGCCTCACCACAGATTCAACCACCGAATCGTCTTTGTAATGTACGGTTAATCGCAGTTGATAGTCGCCATCGCTTATGGTGGTGGTATCCCAGACAGCGAGTAATGAAACATTCACCTGCTGTGATATCGTGCCGATGATAAACCATGTCGGATTGCCCGAATCAGCATAGGCGTATGCCAGTTCTGCTGATTCAAACCCGTCTCCGGCTGCTGTCCCTTTAATCTCAATATTACCCTGAACGACCTGGCCCTCCCTGGGTGAGGTAATTTCCGCGTTCAGGTTTGAAAGTGGGCTCAGTAAACCCAGGAGCACGATTAAACTTGAAAAAACAATACTCTTAACCATAGCAACCTGTAAGTTTAACACATCCGGAAAATTGACGCAAATTGGATTTCAAGAAAAGAAATCTACCGTGACCATTCTGTGAAGCCATTGATTTGTGGAGGTTTTCACTCACCCCGCCCGATCTGCTTGACAGAACCTTGTATGTTATAATTTTATCTATGTCTGATGAAGAAATGATCGTTACGGTAGAACAAGATGATTCGCCTGTGAGTGAAGAAAAAGCCACTCACAGCATTAGACCATGGGTGATCATCATTATCGCCATTGTTATCCTGGCAATCATCACTACCGCGGTTTATTTCCTCATGAACGCTTCACCCGAGACCACCTCCAAAATTCGTGATGTCTTCATCATTTTTATGGCTCTGGAGTTTGGCATCCTCGGTGTCGCTTTGGTCGTCCTTCTTGTTCAACTGGCCAAACTGGTGAATCTTCTCGAAAATGAAGTGAAACCGATCATCGCCTCGACGACTGAAACGATAAACACGCTCAAAGGTACGACCGAATTCTTAAGTGAAAACCTGGTCACTCCGGTGATCAAGTTGAACAGTTATATGGCTGGTTTTAAGAAAGTATTTGATTTGCTCAAAATCATCCGTAAATAGGTCATTCCGGTTTTCCACTAAAGTCACGAAAGGAGTATGGAAATGTCAGAACGCGATAATTTTGGAACTTTTTTGGTTGGTTTTCTCGTGGGGGGTTTGACCGGTGCGGTTGTGGCGCTCCTTTATGCACCACAATCAGGAGAAAAGACCCGCGCGGTCATTAAAGAAAAAGCAATTGAATTGGTGGACACCCTGGAAGACACAACCAAGAAGATCGAGCCAGCAGCCAACGAAGCGATTGCCAAGATTCAATCAGGAATCAAGAAAGTAACGGCCAAGAAGACCGATTCCGCCCCAAAAAGCAATGTTATTCTGGAAGAAGTCAAAGACAAGCCGGCTAAAAGCTGATCCATTACACGAACCCCTCAATGCCCTGATGATTGATCAGGGCATTGTCTTATTTAATTTCACTGAAAACCTTTGGAATCGCGTCGATTATATCCCTGGCCATTACGGACACATTTCCCCCCAGCGCTTCTGCTGCAAATAAACCTGCCCTCGCATGGATCCACGCGCCTGCGCAAGCCGCGTTAAATGGCTCCAAACCCTGGCCTGCCAGGCTGGCAATGATGCCGCCAAGCACATCGCCGCTGCCAGCTTTGGAAAGCGCGGAACTCGCCACCGGCACGATTGCAGTCTGACCATTTGGAGCAGTAATCACTGTTAATGCACCTTTCAGTACAAGCACTTGATTCCACTTTTTTGCTAATTCTTCAGCAATACCAATGCGATCATTCTGGATCTGTTCAACCGGCAGACCGGTCAGGGCAGCCATTTCACCCGGATGCGGAGTGAGGATCATGTTCGCTTTGAGCTTCCTTGACCAATCCTTCTGCTGCGCCAGCCATCGCAATCCGTCCGCATCGATCAGAATTGTCGGTAGGATATCTTTCTTTATCTTTTCACTTTCTGGTTCGACCAGGAAGCCAACCCGTCGATTCTTGCCGTTTCCATTCGCCTGTTCGAACAACTCATCCAGAAAGCGTTGGGTGGTTGCTTCGCGTCCCAGACCCGGCCCAATCACCATGATCTCGATATTTGACAAACGGTTTTTAACAGTTTCTGCAGCCATTTCAGAGATCACCCCACCCTCATCACTCAATACCAACCAGATCGCCTCAGGCAACCGTGCTGCCAGCATGGGATGGATCGATTGCGGTACAGCCATAGTCACCAAACCTGACCCGCTACGATACGCGGCTAAACCCGTGAGAAATGGGGCTCCGACATAATTTGTACTTCCACCAACGACCATGACATTCCCAAAGGTTCCCTTGTGAGAAGTCATGGGGCGCTTTGGTAATTGATCCTTCACCCAATCGTGACCCAGCACGATCCTTTTAATCTTTTGCTCTTTCAGGGCACCTTCGAGTTCGATCGGGATGGAGATGATCTTTCCGCAGCATTCATATGCGGGAAATTTCATTAATCCAATCTTGACAGCTTCCATACATACGGTCAATTCAGCGTGGAG
>CAYWCH010000009.1:0-3861 GCA_964456715.1 uncultured Anaerolinea sp.
TTCGCTCTGCTGGCGGTGCTGCTAGCACGAAAGCGCAGTTCCGCGGGCAGTCTGGATGGGTTTGCTGCCTGGTTCGCGGTGGCACTGAGCGGCATCGCGCTGATCAATTTCATCTCCATCCGGGTGAGTTCAGCGCAGACTGCATCACCCGCTTCCGGGCAAGCCGTTTCTGCCCAGACGCTTGCTGCCAGCGGCGAGCGTCCGAACATCTATCACATCGTGCTGGATGGGTACACCAGCTCCAGCGCGCTGAAATCCGATTTCGGGTACGACAATTCGCAGATCGAAGCCGATCTCGAGTCACTGGGTTTCGTCGTCCCCGCCGACAGCTACAGCAATTACGACGGGACCACCAGTTCATTGAGCAGTACCCTGAATATGGATTGGGTGGACACGCTGGTGACCCCCGGCAAGGAAGACCACGAACAAAAGAAACTGGTTAACAGGCTGGTGAACAGCCGGGTGCGTGAACTGCTTGAAGCGCAGGGTTACCAGACATTTGCCTTCGAGAACGAGTTCCGCTGGTCGTTGTGGAGCAACGCCGATTTCTATGAATCGCCGCGGCACCGCACATTATTCTCAAATTCATTGAACTCTTTCGAAGTGATGTTCTTGCAGGGGACGGTATTGAAGCTGATCGAGAATTATGATCCGGATCTGTTTACCGGCGCCATGGAAGACCTGACTTCGGTCAACCTGGATAAATATGAAGAGCAATCCTTTGCGATGGAGCGTCTGCCCGACCTGCCGGCGTATATCACACCGCGCTTCGTGTTCGCGCATCTGACGGTCACCCATGTGCCCTTTGTTTTCGACGCGGATGGGTCACTGATGAGTGTGGAGAAACAGGGGACATCGCTGGGAACGGATTTCGACGATCCTGCGATCCGGCAGGGCTATATCGATTCGATCCGGTATATGAACACCCCCCTGCTGGAAATCGTGAGCGAGATCCTGCGTGAGGATCCCAACGCGATCATTATCATCCAGGGAGATCACGGCTACCCGGGTTCGAACCGGCACAAGATATTCCTAGCAGTATACGATCCAAAGCAGAGTTTCAGCGGAGCGGGCTGCGCCACTCCGATCAACCTGTATCGTTCGATCTTCAATACATGGTTTGGAGCGGATTATCCCATGCTGGAGAACCGGCTGTTTAAAACGCTGGATGAAGATACCCACCAGTTCGAAAGCCTGGGTACCTGTGAGGAAATCGAACTTGAATAATGAAAAAGGACTGCCTTGTTCGACCGGCAGTCCTTTGTTTTCTGCTTAAGCAGGTCAGTTGAACCACAACCCCGATACATCGGGGAATTCTCCCTGTGGGATGACAACAGCCATGATGAGGGTCTTCTTCTCGAAGGTCAACTGGTAATTGACCCGGTAAAACGAATCCACGATCTGCACATTGATCAACTCGCGGCTCTTGAATTCGCCGTAATCGGCGAACATTGTCACGATCTTGTCGAATTGGGCCTGGTTCATGGCAGAACGCATGGAGGGGTTGAAATCGATCACAAAGGTTTCGTAATCGTTGGTGAGGATGCCGTCCAGGATCTCCTGGGCGAAGGGTTCGGCGGCGGCAGCCGCCGCGTCTCTTTCATCGCCTTCGGCGTAGACAGGGGTGGGCTGTGCGCCGCAGGCGGTCAGTGAAAAGATCATTCCGCACAACACAAAGAGCACGATCATTCGTTTCATAGGGGTTTTCTCCTGAAAAGATCTATTTCTTGCTGAGATGGATTATAAACCCATCCAGAAAACCGCGCATAATCATGATAATCAATAAAATCAATCAATATATAAAGAAAATTCAATATATATTGACAATACCTTGAATAATTGTTATTATGATGGCAATAAAATTAATATATCGGCAAGTAACCCTGCCAGATAAGGAAAAAACGATGAAACAAACGACCATCCCAATGAAAGAGAACGCCCGCCTGATCGTCAAGACGGCCGGCGATATCATGATCGAGGGCAGCGACGGCGCTCAGTTGACTGCCATTGTGGATGACGGCGATACCTTCCGTATGAAGGACGAAAGCGGCGTGATCAACGTTAAAGCCGATTCAGACGCGAAATTGACCATTCCACGGAATGTTGAATTAACGGTGGAATGGGTGGGCGGTGACGCCAACATTACCGGATTGACCGGGCGGGCTGTCATCCAAAAAGCGGGCGGCGATCTGGTACTGCAGAATATGGGTGAGGTGTCCATCGAATCGGTGGGGGGAGATTGCTACTGCCGTGAGATCGCGGGCAGCCTGGATATCCGCCAGGTGGGCGGCGACCTGGATGGGTTCAAGGTCGCAGCTGTCAAGGCGGCGATGGTGGGCGGCGACATGGCAATTTCAGCGCTCAACGGCGCAGTGGATGCCAGCGCAGGCGGCGACGTCCACATGCAGATCTCTGCTGTCGAGATCCCCGAATCACGCCTCCACGCCGGTGGAGATATCTCCTTCAAGGTTCTACCCGATGCCCGCTTGATGCTGGAGATGAAGAGCGGAGGAGAGTCGATCAGGGTGGATGCCTGCGGTCAACAGCTTTCGGTGGAGCAGGGAGAATACTCACTGCCGTTGGGCGAAGGTGGAAACAAGGTGACACTGGAAGCCGACGGCGATATTAGCGTGAACGAGGGCAAGGAATCGACCAATGAGTTTTCCTTCGTTTTTGATAACCTGGGTGAAAGCTGGCGCGATTTTGGTAAAGAGATCGAGCAGAAGATCAAGCAGAGCATGAAATCGGTGAATCATTCAATACAGCAGGCCGGCTGGCAGACGGAAGACGCGCTTCACCGCGCTGCTGAAAAGATGCGCTCCAAAGAAGCGAAAGTGTACGGTTTTACCTTCGAGGGGAATGCCAAACCGGAATCGGAGAAAGCCAAAAAAAAGATCTCTGATGAAGAGAGAATGATGGTGCTCAAGATGCTTCAGGACAAAAAAATCTCGGTGGAAGAAGCTGAAAAACTGCTTCAGGCTTTGGAAAAATAACGGAGAGACCGATGACCAGGGATGAGAACAAACTACAGATATTAAAAAAGGTTGAGAACGGCACCTTGAGCATTGATGAAGGCGCGGACCTGTTGTCGATCCTTGACCGTGAGGAATCAGCCAGTGAAACTCCCGCCCAGCCGCAAACGATCGATCTCGAGCCTGAACCGATGGAAGCGCTTCCCGAGAAGGTGCCGGCCGGTTGGAAGGCACTCTGGGGCATATTCATGTGGCTGGGTGTGATCTTCATGGCAGCGTCGGGATTCTGGCTGTATTCCAGTTACGCACGGTCGCAAATGGGAGTGGGTTTCTGGTTCGCCCTGTTCTTCCTTTTCCTTTCCACAGCAATCGTTGTGTTTGGGTGGCGTTTGGTTGCCGAGCATTGGATGGTGGTCCGCATCCGTTCCAAAGATGAAGGGAAGGCGAAGACTTTCCTGGCGTGGGTGCCGCTCCCCATCCATATGGCATTGTGGGTTTTCAAGACCTTCGGCAGTAAAATGCCGCCTGAGATCCAGGGTAAAAGGATCGATGAAATCCTGACCGAATTGGATGGTTCGCTCAATGAAGGTGATATCCTGCAGGTCGACCTGGACGGTGATGGCAAGCACAGTGTCCATCTCCATGCGGATTTTTAACTGAACAACGGAAGCGCGAAACGGCACCTGATGGGTGCCGTTTTTTTATGCGGGTATAATTCTGTGCATGCGATGGTATTCGATTGCGGGAATGGTTCTTCTTGGTCTGGCGGCGGTCTTTTGTGTGATCTCCCTGGCGGTTCCTGCAGGGATCTCTCAGCAGACCAATGTTGTCCTGCATGATGGAATCAAAGGCGTTCTTGTCGTCGAGCTTCCGCGGCGCGGCTGGGCGG
>CAYWCH010000009.1:3871-15167 GCA_964456715.1 uncultured Anaerolinea sp.
CAGGAACCGGCGACACGGATCAGCCGTTATCCATTCGCTTCAAGCTGGAGATGACAGACGCAGAAACCCAACCTGATGGATCCGTTCAGATGGTGATCCTCCCGGGAGAAGAAACGTCCGCCTCCTGGAAGATCCGCTCGTCCAGAAAAGGGACAATCGAAAACATCCTCTGGGTGTTCTCGAAGGGGCAGGGAGGGGAAGAGCAATTGCTCTTCGCGAAGGCGTTCTCTTATTCATCGCTTTATTACGGGTTTCTTTCTCCGCCGCTTTGCCGCGGCATCGTGATCGCCCTGACCATTATTGGGGTTATCCTGATCATGGTCCAAAAAACCCACCATCTGGTTTCGAAGAAATAAACAAGTATGGCCTTTCAGCCATACTTGTTTTTTGCTCTACCTTAATGGGGTACTGTCTAGATCCAGTGCAGGATCGCGGCGAAGAGGATGATTGCTACAGCATCAATGCCCCAGATTACAGCCAGAAAACGTTTCTGTATCTTCGGCTGCCAGTCGTGGCACAGGAAAGCGGCCAGGAAGAAGGGAATGTAAACGGTAATGAAAACGGGAATGGCACCCCACCAGCTGTAGTACCAGTAGAAGGCCGGGGTCATGTGCAGGAAGATCTCGATGATCGAGAAACCGGCTGCGTTCAGGACAGCGAAGAAGACGCGGTTGTTGATGCCCAGGATCTTTTTCTTGGGATCCTCGGGCAGGAACTTGCTGAGGACGAGTCCGGCCACTGAGAACATGAGGCTGAGTTCGACACCCACGCCAATGAGCAGAAGGAAGGAGGTCCCGGTCGGTACGGTCCAGAGTGCGTTGCCGGTCCAATGCTTGATGAGGGCGTTGAGGATCTCAAAAAACCAGTGCACACCGTACAAAGCCAGACCGGCAGCAATGCCCTTGTAATTCTTCTTGCTGTATTCGTTGGCATAGATGTACATGACGAGCGCCAGCAGTGGAATGACATACCACTGGAAGTTCTCGCCGCTGCGCAGGATGGACTGCGCGCGTTGGGTTAGTTCAGATGAATCCATAAGTTTCTCCTAAGACAGTTATAGTTTTATCTGATTATTCGTAGTCTGCGATCCAGACTGTGAAATCTATATATTCAGTTGAATATCCCTCGATCTTTGAATCTGCGGTAGATCCAGTAGCGACACATACGTCTCCACTATTCTGACGATCGTCTAAATCGATGGAAGTGATAAACGTATTGTTTACATATAAGTACCCTTTATTATTAAAGGCGATCAGTTTAATTTTATTAGTTGCATTTGCCTCTGTATTGACATTGACATTTCCCTTAGCGATTAGATCAAACTTTGTGTCTGAATTATTGGATGTGGCATTCACCAGCTTCCAAACACCATCCGAAAAGACCATCAAACGATATTGGTTATTTGATCCAGCGTATCGAAAGAAGAATCCATTTGACCAAATTCCCTTGGATTGTGAATATGGGTTGTGAAAAGTTGCTTCCATGGCAAAATTATAAACATCGACATCGGCGCAATAAGTATCAACAATTCCGCTTTTCATATCCAATGAACCGGATTCTTTGCTGAAAATTGGGATCAGTTTTACCTGTACTGGATCTTTCAAATGAATTATTCCTGCTTCATAGGTCGCTATGCCTGATTCATAGGTCGCAGTGATGGTTTGTGCTGCTCTGGTTTCAGGGGCATGAAGTATTTGTGCTTTTCTGTTCAGTGAAAGACCGAAAATGAGTGAAATGAAAGCAGGAAGTAATGCGGCGATGATCACAAGAGTCTGCCATGGTTTGAGTCGGGTGTGTGCATTTGAATAAACTACATCTGTCTCCATAATACTAACAGAGGGTTGTTCTTTCCCACAATAACGGCAAATGATTGCTTCGTTCTGAATATTTTCGGCGCAATACATACATTTTTTCATGAAGCCTTCTCCTCATTTGAGTGTCATCAACTCAAAGGATTAGTAAATGCAAAGTCATGATACATGTGCTTGGGATTAACAAAAGTAGGAAAAGACTGCTGAAGATTATTGGTGCAATTGTTTTCCCTCTAAAATGAGAAAGCCAACCCAGGGAAACACAACCGCCCAGAAAAAAATTGATGATTGTTAAAGCGAAAATGAGATCAGTCAGTTCTGAGTATTTGTCTCCCATATCGTATTCAATCCATTTATGATTTCCCTCCCAGGAATCATAGTAATAACCCCCAGCTTGAACTTTCTGTTCTCGGTAACTCCATGCAGCAGGTAATCGAATGGTGGTAAGGATTATCAGTATGAGAAAGAATCCGGATATGATGATCAGGAAAACCAACCCGATTTTACTATTCGGCTTTTTGGGCAGGGGTGGAACATTTGGCTGGATATGGGGAGGAATCGAAGGAATATCCATTTGAGGGCTTTGGGGTTTACCACAATTCGAACAAACTTGAACATCATCTTCCAATGCAAAATTACAAAATGGACAGATTCTCATCTTGCTCCTTTGAACCAGGATAACGATAATTAAATTTAGTGGAATTCCAGATAAAAGTCAATTAAAAAATCGCAGAAAATTTTAATAATAAGTATTTAGATAAGAAAAGGAATAGATGAAGCGGCTGGCTCATTGACAGAATCTGACCCGGACGATAAAATCAGATTTCCAACCGAGGCGATTTATGTCGGTGTCGTTCAACGAATATTGATCTTCAGGAGAAATGGCTTTGAACGAAAAACGAATTGAAGAAGTGATCGCGATTGAAAAGCAGGCTAGCGAGGTCTACAACAAGGCCGTCAAAGACGCTGACAGAATTCCGGTACAGGCGGAAAAAGAAGCCAAAGGCATCATCGATAAAGCGCGGGCAGAGGCAGAAACTGAAGCTCAGGAAATACTGGCAAATTCCCAACCCAGAGCTGAATGCGACAAGATATTGACAGATGCCGAAAATCAGATCGAACATAACGAAGCGGCTGCAAAACGCCACTTTGATCGGGCAGTAACCTATGTGATTTCGAGGGTATTGGGGCGGGAATAACCCATGTCACTGAATCCGGTAGCTGATTACGCATCCATTAATGCTCGCGTTCGGGCGATGTATTCGACCCTGCTCAGCAAACAGGATTATGTCAATCTCAGTGAGGCTGGCGACCTGGACGCCGTGTTGAGTCTACTCAAAAACACCGCCTACAGCCCATATTTGGATCGAATCAAAGATAAAGAACTGAACGCGCGCCGGGCGGCTTTCCTGATCCGTGGCAGATTGGCGGATGCTTTCCATTCGATTATCAACAATGCTCCGGAGTACACCCGTGCCTTGTTGACGCAGGTCTATCGATATCATGAGGTGAACAACCTCAAGGCGGTGTTACGGGGGATTGTCACGAACTCATCATGGGACAAGGTGCTTTTTGTACTATTTCCCTATGGTGAAGACAGCTTATTGCCCGCCCAGGCGATGGTTGAATCGGGCAACGTGGTCCAGGCAGTTGATATGTTGAAGTCCACGCCATATTACGAGACCCTGGCATTTGCCATGAAACGCTATAATGTTGAGCAAAGTCTTTTCCCCATTGAGGTCGCGCTTGACCTGGGCTACTGGCGGGAACTCTGGAAGACAGTAATGTCATTGCCTACGCATGATCGGGCATACGCAGAAAAGATCCTCGGCTCTCTGCTCGACATGAACAACCTGATGTGGGCGATTCGTTATCGTGTCTATCACAACCTCTCTGAAGAAGAGGTCATCAATTACACGCTGCCGTTTGGTTACCATGTGCGCGATGAGGATATCCGCGCCATTGCTGCGGGGGCAGATCTGGCACCGATCATCAAACGACTTTATCCATCATTTACCGGCGTGGATGAGCTGCTGGCGGATACGCGTTCTGGCTTGCCCCGCCTGGAATTGAAGCTCGAACGGATGATCGCGGATCAATGCCATGCCTGTTTCGTCGGCAATCCTTTCCAGATCGGTATTCCTCTGGGGTTCCTTGAATTATGTGGTTTTGAGATCCAGGAACTTATTGTGTTGTTTGAAGCCAAATCGGATCACATGGCTGCTGAAAAATTTAAAAACTACCTGCTGGTGGACCTGTAGAAGCCAGGGACTTCACTGAGACTTGGAGTATTTATGTTCTATCCGCAAAAAATGACAGAAGTTGAGATCATTGTTCCTGCGAAGGATCTCCTGGCAGTGACCCGTGCCTTGAGCGGCCAGGGTGTGTTCAGTCAGACCGATGTCAACTACCTGAGCAGCGACAAGCACGGTGAACAGGCCAATCTGTGGCAGGAGAAGGTTTCAGCTTATTCAATTCTGGAAAGACGGCTACAGTTGATTATCCAGGCATTGGAAATAAAGCCTGCTCAGATGGAGAAACGTGTCCTTGGCGATCCGCTTGATGTGGATTCCACCAGGGGGTTGGTGGATGAAATTGAATCCGATGTGAAGACTCTGGTCGAGGCTATAAACAACGAGAACAGGAATATCGAGCATTTCAATGGATTACTGCAGCAGATCAATCCATTGGCCGACATAAATATTGATTTTTCGCAAATGAATGGCTTCCGTTATGTCCATTCCATTTTGGGTTTAATGCCAAATGAGAATATCAGCCGTTTGAAAACCAGTCTTTCGCGAATCCCTTATGTTTTGAATGTTTTGAGCCAACAGCAGCAAAAAGCCGTGGTCTGGCTGGCTGGATCCTGCGAGAATACCGAGATCCTCGACCGTGCCGCCAGGAGTGCCTACCTCGATCCATTCTCTCTGCCTGAAGGCATGAAGGGAACTCCTGCGCAGATCATCGATTCAATAAATAAGTCGATCGATGATTCCCGGCAGAAGATTTCCACCTTTCAGAATCAACTAAAAGAAGTGCGCAAGAACAGGGAGAACCAGGTACTTGCCCTGATGTGGGATTTGCGCAGCAGTCACATGACCGCCAGCGCCATCCTACGCTACGGCAAATTAAAATACACCTATGTGATCGTTGGCTGGCTCTACTCGAATGCCCTGGCCGGTTTGAAAGAGTCTCTTCGGAAGATCTCACCGGAGATCATCATCGAAGCCCATATTGCGGATCGTAGCAAAGATTCGGCAGGGGTGCCGGTTGCGTTGAACAATCCCGCATTGTTCCGACCCTTCCAGTCAACGGTAACCACTTATGGCCAGCCGAATTACAACGAGTTGGACCCCACGCCTTTGGTGGCGATTCTGTTCCCGCTGATTTTCGGTGCCATGTTTGGCGATGTGGGTCATGGCGCGTTGATCGCGATATTTGGCGCCTTGGTAATGAGTAAGAAGGTAGAAGCCTTACGTATGTTCGGAGGGCTGGGTCCGGTATTGCTGGCCTGCGGTATTTCAGCGACGATCTTTGGCTTTTTATACGGCAGCATCATGGGATACGAAGAGGTATTGCATCCTTTGTGGCTGGCACCGACCACAGAGATCATGTCCATCCTGGTGGTCACCATTGGTGCAGGCGTGGTCGTACTGGTTTTGGGTTTCCTGATCAATATCTATAACCTGCTGAGGGTAAAAGAGTACGCTCGCGCGTTCTTTGGTCACAATGGCCTGGTGGGGATCGGATTGTATCTTTCCATGATTGGTTGGGCTTTACCCATCGTTGGTACCATCTTCCCGATCCCGGAAGCTCTGATGGATTTACCGGTTCCCAATAATCTGTTCATGATTCTTTTGATATGCTTCGCAGTCCTGGTCATGTTCTCAGAGGTGTTCATTCGTCTGGTCGAAGGCCACCGTCCGCTGGTGGAGGGTGGATTTGGGATCTATTTCGCGCAGGCGTTTTTTGAATTAATCGAAGTATTAATCAGCTTCTTAAGCAATAGCCTCTCTTTCGTCCGTGTCGGAGCCTTCGCAGTGGCGCACGGAAACCTGGCTGCGGTTTTCTTCATCCTTGCAGAAATGGTCGGACCGAACGGAGGAGTAGGTTACTGGATCATGTACCTGGTAGGTTTGATTTTCATTGTCGGATTCGAAGGTCTGACCGTTTATATCCAGACCACCCGTCTGACGTATTACGAAACATTTGGCAAGTTCTTTAACGGCGGCGGTACCCGGTTCGAGCCGTTTACTGTTCAACCCGCCGATAGCGTAATTTAATAACAAGGAGAGATAAAATGTATATCGTTTTTGCACTTTTAGTTGGATTGCTTCCGATCATCCCAGCAGTCATCTTCTTCGTTCGCGATCGAAAATCGCAGCCCGAAAAAGCCACCCGCAGCCTGGCTTTGGGATTAAACGGATTTAACGTCATTGTGGGTTTGATGGTTACCGCAGTGGGTATTTTGTGGCTGGCTTCTCCTGAGACCGTCATGGCTTCCGGCCTGGTTCAGGAAGTTCCAACCGCGAAGGATCCAATGGTATATATCGCTGCTGCGTTATCCACAGGCTTGTCCTGCCTCGGCGCAGGTTATGCCGTTGCCAGCTCAGCCGCCGCCGCTTCCGGTGCCATCGCTGAAAAGCCTGAAACCTTTGGCCGATTGCTGGTATTTGTCGGTATGGCAGAAGGCGTTGCCATCTACGGTTTGATCGTTTCATTCATGATCATTAACGCATAACGATATGAAAGTCCTTGTGATCGGACACCCACAAGCGGTGCTCGGCTTTTCCCTTTCAGGGGTGCAGGGGATTGCTGTGTCGACGGCTGAGGAAACAAATAACGCCCTCGACGAAGCACTGACCAGGGAAGATGTCGGCATCATCCTGATCACTCAGGATGTGTCCAACCTGATCCAGGGGCGCATGGACGACCTGCGCCAGCACAGCACCGTACCACTTGTTGTTGAAATCCCCGGACCTGAAGGCGTTGGTGAAGGACAACCTTCGTTAAGTGATGTATTGCTCCGTGCCATCGGTGTGAAAATCTGATCTCATCCGCGGCGGAGAATTCTCTGGAATGGAACAGGTACTGTATGACACCAGAAGAAAACCTAGACAAGCTTTCAAAAGAAATCCTCAACCAGGCAGAGTCTGAATCCAACCTCATCCTGGCCGAAGCCAGAAAAAAGGCTGAGCAAATCCGCGAACGTGCCAAAAAGGAAGCTGCTGATGCAAAAGCACGGATTCTCGATCAAGCCAAACGCGATGCAGAACGCCTGCACAGTCAGGCGATTGCCACCACGCAAATGAAGGCACGCACTCTTCAACTCGAATCGCGGGAGAAATTGCTGACAGAGGTTTTCCAGGCTGCGATCAAAAAGCTGCCCTCTGTTCGGGAGTACAACGATTACGAGGGCATCGTGAAGAAGCTGATCGTTGAAGCTGCCGAACTACTTGGAACAGAGAAGGTCGTCATCTCTGCGGATAATGAGACTGCCAAACTGATCACAGATAAAATGATCAAAACGATCTCGGCTGAAATAAAGAGCAAGATCGAAGCAGGGGAACCCTTGAAAAAAGGTACCGGGATTTTGGCAGCTACTGAAGACGGACACCTGAATTACGACAACACCCTGGAAACCCGTCTGGCTCATCTGGAAACAGAGTTGCGAGCGCCTGTCTATCACATCTTAATGGGAGAGCCCCTATGAGCGAGCGAGTCGGAACAGTCATCTGGATCAATGGTCCCGTGCTCCGGGCTAAAGGCTCGCGCCATGTCGGTATGATGGAACTGGTGGAAGTCGGTGAAGAGCATCTCATTGGCGAAGTCATCGGTCTAAACGGGGATATCATCACCATCCAGGTTTACGAAGAGACCGCGGGCATGCGCCCGGGTGCTCCGGTTTTCGGTACAGGCCTGCCGCTCTCGGTTGAGCTCGGACCCGGTTTGCTGCGAAGTATTTTCGACGGTATTCAACGGCCGTTGCCTGTGATCGAAATGCGTACCGGCTCATTCATCAGCCGGGGCGTACATTTGACTCCCCTTTATCGCAAGGAACGCTGGCCCTTTACCCCTACCCGCAAAGAAGGTGAGGAGGTCAAGGGCGGCGATATTCTCGGAACGGTTCCCGAAACTCCGGTTGTCGAACATCGCATCATGGTCCCACCGGATGTCTCGGGCAAGTTGACCTGGATCGCACCAGCCAAGACATACACGATCGAAGAACCGATTGCCCGCGTGATGACTGCGGACGGCGAAAAGGAATTGACCATGCTGCAGCGCTGGCCTATCCGCCGGCTGCGCCCCTATAAAGCCCGTCTGGCGGCGAATACCCCTCTCATCACCGGTCAGCGCGTGCTCGACACCTTCTTCCCCATGGCCAAGGGCGGCGCTGCTGCCATCCCCGGCGGGTTCGGAGCCGGTAAGACTGTCACCCAGCACAGCATCGCCAAATGGGCAGACGCCCAAGTGGTCATTTACATTGGCTGCGGTGAACGCGGCAACGAAATGACCGAAGTACTGCAGGAATTCCCTGAATTGATTGATCCGCGTTCCGGTCACCCCATGATGGAACGTACCGTTTTGATCGCGAACACCTCCAATATGCCGGTGGCGGCGCGTGAAGCCAGTATTTACACCGGTATCACCATTGCAGAGTATTACCGCGACATGGGCTACCATGTGGCGTTGATGGCAGATTCAACCTCCCGCTGGGCCGAAGCCCTGCGCGAAGTTTCGGGTCGTCTTGAAGAAATGCCCGCCGAGGAAGGTTACCCGGCTTACCTGGCAGGACGCCTGGCCGAGTTCTATGAACGCGCCGGTTACGTCAAAACCCTTTCCGATCAGGAAGGCTCCGTGAGCATCATCGGGGCGGTTTCTCCTCCGGGCGGTGACTTCTCCGAACCGGTCACGCAGCATACCAAGCGCTTTATCCGCTGCTTCTGGGCGCTGGATAAATCTCTGGCTTCTGCGCGCCACTTCCCATCCATCAACTGGCTCGACAGCTACAGCGAGTACCTGGAAGACGTCGCTCCGTGGTGGAAGGACGCTGCCAAGGTCGATTGGTATAAGATGCGTAATGATGCCATGGGCATCCTCAGCGAGGAAAACCGGCTATCGCAGATCGTCAAACTGGTTGGCCCGGACGCGCTCCCTGATGAGCAGCGCCTGGTGCTCGAAACCGCCCGTCTGCTGCGTGAAGGTTTCCTGCAGCAAAACGCCATGGACAAAGTTGATGGTTATTCGACCATCCAGAAGCAGATGGGCATGCTGGGATTGATGCTGTACTTCCACAGCCGCGCCTATAAGATCATCAAAGCCGGAGCAACCATCTCCGTTATCCATAACCTTCCGGTTGTGAACACCATGATCCGTATGAAGACTGAAGTTCCGAACGAAAACCTTGAGCAGCTCGATGAGATCCATAAAGCGATCGATGAGCAGATGACTCAACTGGAGGCAGATTACAAATGAGCGAACGTACAGATCGCGGTGGACAGGAAGTAATCGGCGTCAGTCGCGTTGAAGGCCCGATACTGGTAGTGGAAAAGGCCGGCCCCATCGGTTTTGACGAGGTGGTCGAGGTGATCGATTCAAGCGGTCAACTGCGGCGCGGACGTGTGTTGGAGGTGGGCGAAAAGGAAGCCGTCATTGAGGTGTTCGCCGGGACCACCGGCCTCTCCATCGACGGTACCAATGTGCGTTTCGCAGGTAAGACTCTCCACATCCCGGTGGCTGAAGAAATGCTCGGACGCGTTTTCGACGGTCTGGGCACCCCGATTGACGGTGGACCCATGCCGCTGACCGACCATTTTGCAGATGTTAACGGCCAGCCGATCAATCCGACCGCGCGCGTTTATCCCCGTGATTATATCCAGACCGGTATCTCTGTCATCGACGGCATGAATACCCTGGTGATGGGGCAGAAGTTGCCCCTGTTCTCGGGTGCCGGTATGCCGCATGACCAGTTGGCTGCGCAGATCGTACGCCAGGCCACCCTGGGCGCGCCGGCTGGCGAAGTGAATACGAACGTCGGCGATTTTGCCATCGTGTTTGCAGCCATGGGCGTCAAACATGATGTGGCCGATTTCTTCAAGAATTCTTTCGCTGAAAGTGGCGCACTGACCCGTGTAGCCATGTTCCTCAACCTGGCCGATGATCCCCCGGTGGAACGTCTCATCACCCCTCGCGCTGCCCTGACTCTGGCTGAGTACCTGGCCTTCGAAAGGGGCATGCACGTGCTGGTGGTGCTTACCGACATGACCAACTATTGTGAAGCGCTGCGGCAGATCTCCAACATCCGCGGTGAGGTTCCCAGCCGCAAGGGTTACCCGGGCTATCTCTATTCAGATCTGGCGTCGATGTACGAACGCACCGGCCGTGTCAAGACCAGCAAGGGCTCGATCACGCAGATTCCCATCCTGACCATGCCGAACGACGATATCACCCACCCGGTACCTGATCTCACCGGCTACATCACCGAAGGTCAGATCGTGCTGGGACGCTCCCTGTATCAGCATGGTATTTATCCCCCCATTTTCGTACTGCCCAGTTTGAGCCGCCTGGCCAAAGATGGCATCGGCAAGGGCATGACCCGCGAGGACCATCCGCACCTGGCCGCGCAGCTCTACGCCGCCTACGCCCATGTGCAGGATGTACGTTCGCTGGCGTCGGTTATTGGCGAAGAAGAGTTGGGCGAGGTCGACAAGCAGTACCTGCGATTCGGCCGCGGTTTTGAGGAGGAATACATCACTCAGTCGCTCACCGAGAACCGCGCCATTGACCAGACCCTGGATATTGGCTGGAAACTGCTCGGATTACTGCCGAAGGAAGAACTGACCCGCCTCAGCATGAAAGAGATCGAGCAGTATTACAAGGAAAGTAATGGCTAAGATCAACGTTCCACCGACACGCAGCAACCTGCTGCGCATCAAGAAGGACCTGCAGTTTGCCAAAGAGGGTTACGAGATCCTCAACCGCAAACGCGAGGTGCTGACGACTGAGCTGATCGCCATGTCGAAGGACGCCGAGGAACTCCAGACCAGAGTATGGGGGCTGCTCGCCGAGGCCTACGATGCCATGGGAAAAGCCCAGTTGAAGATGGGACGTGAACGCGTGGAATGGGCTGCCCTGGCTGCCAACAGGACCATTGAAGTGTCGCTCAGGTTCCGCGGCATCATGGGTGTGGCTGTTCCGAACATCGAATCCAATGGCGAGCTGCTAGAGATGCCCTACAGTCTGGGCGATACCACCGCCGCCCTGGATGAAGCCAGTACCAAGTTCGCCGAGGTGACTAAACTTGTTCCGGAACTCTCGATGGTGATGACCACCGTCTGGCGCCTGGCCAGTGAGTTGCGAAAGACCCAGCGGCGCGTGAATGCGTTACAATACATATTCATCCCTGAGTACGAGGAGACGGTGAGCTTCATCGTCAGCTCCTTGGAAGAGCGCGAACGAGAAGACACCTTCCGCCTTAAGCTGCT
>CAYWCH010000009.1:15177-20495 GCA_964456715.1 uncultured Anaerolinea sp.
ACGGGTGTACCGGCCCCATGTTGAGGACGAACGGCTCCGTCTTCAGGTGCATTAACTCGGTGCGCTGTGTCACGCCAGGTAATCCTTTCGCAGCGGGAAGCCTTCAAATCCTTCCCACAGGAAAATGCGTCGCAGGTTGGGGTGCCCGTCGAAGGAAATGCCGAACAGGTCGAAGAGATCAGCCTGGAATCCTGATGAAAGAAGGACGAAAGGGGAGGAAACTCCCCTTTTTGATTGCCAATGAATACCTATCAACAACCTCTCGATGCTTTGATCCAAGATCTGCCCATCCAAGCCGATGTGAGCGGGGATTGCCGTAGCATTACGATCACAGGCGTGCAATTCGACTCGCGTCTGGTCAAATCGGGTGACCTGTTTGTTTGCTTGAGCGGCGGCACCACTGACGGCCACAAGTACATCCCCGATGCCGTGAAGGCCGGAGCTGCGGCCGTGGTGGGCACGCAGGCGCTTGCTGGGTTGTTGGTCCCATATATCAAAGTGGCAGATTCAAACGAGGCGCTGGCCTGGTTTTCAGCCGGGCTGTACGACCATCCCGGCCGCAAGCTGACCGTGATCGGCGTCACCGGCACGGACGGCAAGACCACCACCGCGAACCTGCTCTACCAGATCCTCATCACGGCCGGTATACGTGCCGGACTGATCTCCACAGTTAATGCCATGATCGGCAACGACGTCATCGACACCGGTTTTCACGTTACCACCCCCGAAGCGCCCGACGTGCAGCATTACCTGGCGCTGATGGTCGAGGCCGGGCTGACTCATGTTGTACTTGAAACCACATCTCATGGCCTGGCGCAGCACCGCGTGACCGGCTGCGAATACGACATCGCCGTGGTCACCAATGTGACCCATGAGCACCTCGATTATCACGGCACCTATGAATCATACCTGCAAGCCAAGGGCAAACTGTTCGAAAGCCTTAACCAAACCACCAAAAAGGGGAAAGGCAGCATTCATTTTGGCGTGCTCAACGCCGACGATCGTTCGTACGAGTATCTGAAGGGTCTGGTCAAGGACAACTTTGTGAGCTACAGCGTGGAAGGCAAGGGGACCGTCAATGCCGTGGAGATCCAGCCCCTGGAAGACGGCATCGACTTCACCGTGCAAGGCCGGGGCTTCTCCGTGCCGGTGCATTGCCCCATACCGGGACTGTTCAACGTCTCGAACAGCCTGGCAGCCTTCTGTGCGGCCGTGCTGGGTCTGGGTATCGCTCCTGAAACAGCAGCGCGCGGCATCTCTGCCTTGTCGGGCGTGCCCGGACGCATGGAGGAGATTGACCTCGGCCAGGATTTCACCGCCATCGTCGATTTCGCTCACACTCCCAACGCGCTCAAGGTCGCAATCGACGCCGTGCGCCCCATGACCAGTGGACGCGTCATCGCCGTCTTTGGCTCAGCCGGGCTGCGCGATCGCGAAAAACGTCGCATGATGGCCGATGTATCAATCCGTAACGCCGATATCACCATCCTCACCGCTGAGGATCCGCGCATCGAATCGCTGGACGACATCCTGACTGAGATGGCCGGGGCGGCCGTGGCCGCTGGCGGTGTGGAGGAGCAGACCTTCTTCCGTGTGCCGGACCGCGGCGACGCGATCCGCATGGGTGTGAAGATGGCCAAACCGGGGGATCTCGTTATAGCCTGCGGCAAGGGGCATGAGCAATCCATGTGCTTCGGCACGGTTGAGTATCCGTGGGACGATCGCATTGCCATGCGTGCCGCGCTTGGAGAACTGCTTGGGAAAGACGCCCCGCAAATGCCGAAATTGCCAACAAGTAAGTAATGAAAAACAAGGAATAAATCATTGCCTCACCCCCCGTCCCCTCTCCACTTTGTGGAGAGGGGACGGGGGTGAGGTTTTTTCATTAAAACTGTCGTATCATAGTAATGGAAGGTGAAAATGAATACAGAATCCGAAAAACGAACCTCCAAAGCCGGTTACTGGCTCAAGCTCCTCCTGACCTATACGCTGATCCCGCTCATCCTCTTTTTGTGCGCGCGCGACCTGCGCTGGTGGCAGGGTTGGGTCTTTACCGCCATCATTCTGGCGGCGGGGATCGTCGGCAGGGTGGTCGCCGAAAAGCGCTTCCCCGGCTTGATGGATGAGCGTATCCACTCCGAGACGAACGCGGGTGTGCAAAAATGGGATAAGCTGCTGGCGCCGCTGATGGCGGTCTCGATCAGTTTTCCGCTGGTCATCGTGGCCGGTCTGGACCATCACGGCGGGTGGACTCCGGCTTACCCGGTCTGGTTGAACGTCGCCGGTTTTCTGCTCATCACGGCCGGATACGCCCTGGGCAGCTGGGCGCTGGTGGTCAACCGCTACTTTTCGGGCACGGTACGTATTCAGACGGACCGGGGACACGCGGTCTGCAATGCCGGCCCGTACCGCTGGGTAACCTGGTACCGCTTTTCGGCATCGTGCTGGCCCTGAATTCAACCTGGACACTCATTCCGGCAGCTTTCGCGGCTGTCATCATCTTTATACGGACCGCGCTCGAAGACCGCTTCCTGCGCGCGAACCTGGCGGGCTACAGCGACTATGCCGGGCGGGTCAAGTCCAGGCTGCTGCCGGGGATCTGGTAAACCGATTATCCGCTTTATCGCGCAAGTCGTAGGGTGTGCCCCTGCGGTTGGGGCACACCGTCTTAACACGAGTGTGCCTAAAAATCCTGGCTGTATTTCCTCGTTGATAAATGGTGCGCCTCCACATGGTCCAATGTCGATGTGTCTCGATGGTCGGAGGCGCACCCTACGTCATGTCTGGATTTTCCATCAATGATTCCCATATCAAAGTAGTTAATTTGATCCGGTAGGGGTAATTCATGAATTACCCCTACCGTTCGAAAAGAATTTTCGGGGAGCACGAGAGCTTTTTCCTTTCTTTGGAGTATTAATTTGGAAAATAAAGTGTAATATGTTGTACTATAACATAAATAATAAACTATAAAGTGTAATAAATAGCACTATAAAGTTGATTATTTTGTATAAAATGCTATACTTATACAGTAGATACAAAATAGATGGGAAATCTAATCCATCGAATGGATTCGACCATGGACAGAAAAATCGATTTTTTCTTCGGGACCAGTAACCAAATTGAGGTGGTTCTTTGTGAGCAATTGCAAAAGATTCGACTCGCACGGAATATCACTCAATTAGAATTAGCAAAAAATGCCGGGATTGGACTGCGGACCATTAAACGCATGGAAAAAGGCCAGGGCGTCTCGCTCGATACCTTCCTACGCGTGATGATCGCGCTCGGGCTGCAGGGCAACCTGCAAACGCTCTTACCCGACCCCTCGGTGCGCCCGGTGGAGCGGGTGAGCCAACACGGGCACGAACGCCGGCGGGCACGGCCGCGTAAACCCAAAGCGGAAAATGGTGCTTTCACCTGGGGAGATGAGCAGGAGAAACCCTCATGACCGACGCACGCGTGGTGTTGTGGGGGACGGAGATCGGCGCGGTTTCGTGGCTGGACGAGCGCCAGGTCGGCGTTTTCCAATATGCTCCGGCCTTTCTCGACAGCGGCATCCAGCTCGCGCCGCTGATGATGCCCCTACGCGAACTGCCGTACGAATTCCCGGCGCTGCCCCGCGAGACCTTCAAGGGCCTGCCCGGGCTGCTGGCCGATTCGCTGCCCGATAAATTCGGCAACGCGGTCATCGACGCCTGGCTGGCCTCGACGGGGCAATCCGTGGCGGATTTCAACCCGGTGCAGCGCCTGTGTTACATCGGTCGGCGCGGCATGGGCGGTCTGGAATTTGAGCCGGTGCTGCGCGCGCCGGGCAACCGCGACAAATCCGTGGAGGTGGCCTGGTTGGTGGAACTCTCGAGCCTCATCCTCTCTCACCGCTCCAACCTGGCCGGTGTCTTCAGCGGCGACGACGACCGCAAGGCCATCGAAGACATCCTGCGCGTGGGCTCCTCTGCTGGCGGTGCGCGCGCCAAGGCCATCCTGGCATGGAACCCGCGCACCAACCAGTTCCGCTCGGGGCAGATCGAAGCGCCGCCGGGTTACGAGCCGTGGATCATGAAATTCGACGGAGTCAGCAAGAACCGCGATCACGAGGTGGCCGATCCACGTGGCTACGGTAAAGTGGAATACGCCTACCACCTGATGGCGCGTCAGGCCGGTGTTGAGATGACCGAATGCCGCCTGCACCACGAGGGCGGGCGCAGCCACTTCGTGACCCGCCGCTTCGACCGCGGACTTGACGGCAGCAAGGTGCACATGCAGTCGCTGTGCGCCATGGCGCACGCCGATTTCAACGCGCCGGGCACCTATTCCTATGAACAGGCGCTTCAGGTGATGAAGCGGCTCGGCCTGCCCCAGTCTGATCTGGAGCAGCAGGTGCTGCGCGCCATGTTCAACGTGGCGGGCGCCAACAACGACGACCACGTTAAGAACATCGCCTTCCTGATGGACCGGCAGGGCGGCTGGCGGCTTTCACCGGCTTTTGACGTCACTTTTGCCTTCAACCCCGACAGCCGCTGGACGAGCATGCATCAGATGAGCATCAACGGAAAACGTCAGCAGATCGGTGCTGCCGACCTGGTTGGTTTGGCTGCCCTGGCCGGCATCAAGCCTGCCCGGGCCAGGGAGATGCTGGTGCGGGTCATCACTGCGCTTCAAGCCTGGCCGCGGGTGTCCCGGCAGATCGGCGTCGACGCGGGGATGGCGGCAGCCATCCAGATGACTCTCAGGACGGATTTGCTTGAGAGCGCGGAATAAAGCGTTTTAATATTCCAACCTTTGGATCAATACTCTGGCAGTTCCCCCAGGTGGTCTTCTTCGGTGGTCGCGTAATCGATGCGCAGGAAATTTCCTTTTTTGCTGCGCACCACATTCACCAGCGGGCCAAGCACTTCCAGCCCGTGCGAGGTGGCATAGACC
Organism: uncultured Anaerolinea sp.; assembly: GCA_964456715.1. Classification (GTDB taxonomy): domain Bacteria; phylum Chloroflexota; class Anaerolineae; order Anaerolineales; family Anaerolineaceae; genus UBA6107. Next base: position 20,095 of record CAYWCH010000009.1, read on the forward strand.
CTGTACTCGGCCAGTTTCGAATTGATCCGCATGGCCACGTCCTGCTTATTATGCTCAAAGGATGTAAAGCCGTAGGTATTGCGGGTCGAACCTTTGACGCTCACGATGGTTGCATGGTCCGCGCTCTTATGCACGGATCGGATCACGTAGGTTTCCATCTTTTCCCTCAATGTAGTGTGGTGTAGGCATACTCTCACATTGTCTCAGGAATGGCTGATGAGATCGGCGATGCTATTTAGTTGTTCCCGTACAAAAGTGTTTGCTCCTGAATAATATAGCATAAGGGAGCAAGGAGGGCAAATAATTTCAGACCCCGAATTACCAAATTGGTGAATGATCGATATTTTCCCGCAACCGGATTTTAAGTAAATCGCAGGGTTAATTTGAGTTTCCATGAGTTG
>CAYWCH010000009.1:20505-21515 GCA_964456715.1 uncultured Anaerolinea sp.
TTTTTTTTCGATGGCTATAATCAAATTATCTCTTTAAGGAGGAGAAAAATGAAACTCAGTGAACCCAAGGTTGTGACGTTTTGGATTTCGGTGGTGCTCGGATTGTTGGGATTGTTGGGTTATCTGAAGGTGATCGCTGCGTTCGCTCCCTATGCCTTCTGGTTGGTATTTGCGGGCCTGGTAGTGCTGGTTGTGGGGAACTTGTTCAAGAATATCTAGCTGCAAATACAATGTCAGGTTCAAAATCAGACGGGCCAGATCAGGTCCGTCTGATTTTTTCAATTCAACCGTAGGGTGGGTTGCAAACGGGAATCACTCCGAATATCATCAGGGCCATGTGGACAGATCGTAAAACTCATGCATAGAGTCCCGGGTTTGCAACCCACCAATCGATGGACTGTTTAAAAGGTGGGTTCACACACCGAACCTACCCTACGATTCGCATGCTATATTTGGTCAGCAAATGCCTGCCATTCCTGAAGATATTTTGCTTTTTCCCTCTCAGACAGGAACGTCGCCTCGAGCGTGTTCAGGTTGAGCTGCCACAACTCGTCCCAGGTGAAGCCCTGACCGGCCAGCAGCGCGTATTCGTTCGTCAAGTCGGTGCTGAACATGGCCGGGTCGTCGGAGTTGACCGTCACGTTCACGCCGGCTTCCAGCAGCGTGCGGATCGGATGCGGCTGGTTCGCGGGTACCACCTTGAGGCGGTAATTGCTGCACGGGCACACCTCCAGCGGGATACGGCTCTGACACAGAGACTCGAGCAGCAGGGCATCCTCGACCGCGCGAATACCGTGTCCGATACGCTCGGCATGCAGGCTCTCGATCGCGCCGCGGATGCTGGCGGGACCTTCCGTCTCGTCCGCGTGGGCCACCACGTGCAGCCCCTGGCGGCGCGCTTCGGCGAAGGTGTCCGCGTACATCTCCGGCGGGTAGCCGACTTCCTTGCCGCCCAGACCCAGCCCGATAAAGACGCCGCGCTCCTTGCCATTTAGGACGAAGTCGAGCAC
>CAYWCH010000010.1:0-5326 GCA_964456715.1 uncultured Anaerolinea sp.
TCCCCGCCACAATGCCGTTCAACTCATTACCCGTCCATGAGGTTTCGACGAGAATACCGCAACATTTTTCGCGATCGAGCAGTACATCATTCGGCCATTTGATCTGTGCAGTCAGTCCAAATTGATTTATCAGGGCTGAATGAACGGCCAGGCCGCAAAGCGGAGCGTAGAGTGATGTTCTTTGCCCTGCCTGATGGTGTAATGGGCGTAAAACAATTGAAAAAGCTAATGACGTCCCCGATAAGGTGACCCATTTCCGGGTCAACCGGCCGCGCCCTTTAGTCTGGCTGTCTGCGATCACCAGCGAAAGGTCTTCGGCTCCTTCTTCCAACCACTGGAGCGCTTCATCGTTGGTCGAACCGATCTCATCGAAGACACGGATCGATGAAACAGGGGTACCGGTCAATGCTTTTTTCAACGGTGCGAGTTCCATGGTTCGATTTTACCCCTTAAAATGTTTACGGCAGGGGAGTGAGGCCTGCCGTAAACCTGAGGTGTGTTGTGATTACTTGGCGTTTATCTTGATGGTGCGCGGTTTGGATTCTTCAGCTTTTGGAAGATGGACCGTCAATACACCATCGCTCATGCGTGCTTCGATCTTGTCGGCGACGATCGCGTCAGCCAGCTCAAAGCTGCGGGCAAAGCGTCCGTGCGGGAACTCGTTGACCAGGTGCTGGTTTTCGGTCTCGTCGGCTTTATACTCGCCGCTGATCGTCAGGACGCCTTTATCAAGTTCAATGGTGACATCGTCCGTTTTCAGACCGGGCAGGATGGCTTTGAGTGTGTAAGCGTCATCTGTTTCGGTCAGGTCCACCGGGAAGGTCATCAGCCGCTCACCATTAAGGGCTTCCTCGAGCATCCGTGCCATTCTCTGACGGCGGGCTTCCATGATTGCGTTTGGGTTTGCATAGTAAAGAGTCATTTTTCTACCTCCATTTGTTTGTTATCTTGACATTATCTTACTGTCTGCATATCGGAGGTTGATTAACATTCTGTAGAAAAATTATAAGAGATTTGGGGTTTCGGCTGCTTTATGGTATTATTCGCCGCAAGGTAACTATGGAAGATCAGATTACGATCATCGAAGGACCACCGCCTGTTTTTGAGCGTGTTGACGAGAGTTGGGCGCAGAGTTTGAACGAAAGCCCCGACCTCTATGATATGGCTCTGACCCGCCTGCGCACATTCAACGGACGTGCGCTGGTGGAACGCTGCCACCGCGCCTGGAGCAAGCAGAAGACCATCTTCCTGCACTACAAGAACACGCTTGGGCTCGAGCAGAAGGTGCCCATCCTGGCAGCCCGCACTGCTGATCTGGATGATGGGCAGGTGCTCTTCCTCTGGGTGCGCCGAGAATATGATGCCATCGATGACGAGTTTGACGACGACGATCTGTTGAGTTAGACAACAAAACAAAGATCCGGCTCTTTGAATGAGCCGGATATTTTTTTATAAAGTATTCTTCTTCGTTAAATGATAAACACCCGGGTGAGGGGGGCACCCAGATGTTTATCAACCCTAGTATACGAGAATTTCAAATCAATTTCAATGGTTTTTCCTTAAGAGTTTTCTCACTATTTTTAATTGATCTTAATGTTGAATGTAATAATGAGATGAGGAAAGCGAAAATTGGTAGATGAAGGGTGCTTTTAAACTGGAGATTGCTTCGCTTGAAAAATACTCGCTCGCAGCGACATGCTAATGAAGGTGTATCTTGCGAAGCACCCTTTCCCCCTCTCACAAAAACGTTCGGGGGCACAAAAAACGTGAAGGGTGGAGGGGATCGAATGTGCACCCCCATGTTTTTTAATTTATTGATGCTGAGGAATAATTGTGCCCCGGGAGGGGATCGAACTCTCAACCTAAGCGTTAGGAGTGCTTCGCTCTGTCCAATTGAGCTACCGGGGCGTTAACTGCGATTATAGCATCCGTACACCTCACGGACAAGGGAAGTATTTTCAAGAAGTAATGTAAAATGAAGCAGATTGATCGGAACAGGACAGGATATGCCATCTGAACACGAATTGGTTTTAGAAGAAATGGTTTTTGGCGGAGATGCCCTGGGGCATTTACCGGATGGAAGGGCAATTTTCATCCCGTTTGGCTTGCCCGGGGAAAAGGTTCGCATCTCCGTTATCGATGAAAAGAAATCATTCGCCAGGGGACGGATCGAAAAACTGATCGAACCTTCTCCCCTGCGAATTCAGCCGAAATGTCCTCATTTTGGGGTTTGCGGTGGATGCAATTACCAGCACCTGGCCTACGCGGATCAGCTTGAGATCAAACAACGCATTGTCAAGAGTCAATTGAAGCGCATGGCCGGGATAATGGATTTTCCGGTGGCACCGGTGGTACCTTCCCCTCAGCAGTGGAACTATCGCAATACCGTGCAGTTCCGGGTGTCGTACGATGGCAGGGTGGGCTACCAGGCAGCCGGAACGAACGAACTGGTTGAGATTTCAGAGTGCCATTTACCTGTAAATGAACTCAACGCTCTTTGGCCGCAGTTTTCGCTCGAACCAGGCAGCGGGATTCAGCGCATGGTGCTGCGCCAGGGCGGGGAAGGCGATCTGTTGGTTGTGCTGGAATCGAATCAGGACACCCCGCCCGATTTTTCTGTAGATTTTCCACTTTCGGTGGTTTTCAACGGACCTGATCAGCAATATGTGCTATCCGGTGAAGACCTGGTATTGATGCAGGTCAAAGAACGGGATTTTCGCGTGTCGGCGGGTTCTTTCTTCCAGACCAACCTGAAGCAGGCTGAAGCCATGGTCGACCATGTGCTGACCCTGGCGGGTGATCTCACGGGTAAGACAGTGATCGATGCTTATTGCGGTGTGGGGCTTTTCTCAGCTTTCCTGGCCGTGAACGCTAAACGTTTGATCGCCATCGAAGCGGCCGAATCTTCCTGCAATGATTTCGCGGTCAACCTGGATGAATACGATAACGTTGAACTCTACATCGATCAGGTGGAAAACGTTTTGCCCAATCTGGAAATCCCGCTTGACGTTGCCGTCGTCGACCCGCCGCGCGCCGGACTGGATGTGCGGGTAATCTCTTCTCTGGTGACTGCGAAACCGCAGCAGATCATTTACGTTTCCTGTGACCCTGCCACCCTGGCACGAGATGTTAAACGTTTCAGTGAATCAGGTTATGAACTGAAGAGCGTCACCCTTTATGATCAATTCCCGCAAACTTACCATATAGAATCCATCAGCCTGCTCGAAAAGAGCTAAGGTCTTCTCATCTTTCAAAGGTTCAAACATGGAACATCAATTGATCATTATTGACGGACAATCCACGGTCGGAAAATCAACCACCTCTCAATCTGTTTGCGAACAGATCGTACAGCAAAGAGAGTGTTACTGGCTGCACGAAGAATGCGATAAACACCCAATAAGGGATGGAGAATTCAGCGCGGGGGAGTTGACCACGTTGGAAGATATGGCATTAAACAAGACACAAATGCTCGATAAATGGCAAACATTTTCGAGTAGCATTGTCACCAAGGGCAAAGTCTGCATCACCGAAGGATGCCTGCTGCATTCAATTGACCGTTATCTGCTCATCAGTGCCTGGGAGGATGAGCAAATCCTTCAATACTTTGCAGAGGTAATGAAGATCCTCGCGCCACTTAACCCCCTCATCGTTTTCTTATGCAAATCTGACCTGAAGTCAAGTTTCGAAGCTGCATACAAGATCAGGGGAGACTGGTGGCGAGACCTGATCCTGAAACGGCCGCAAGCTTGCGGTTATTTCAAAACACATGAATACACAGGGGATGAAAGTATTTATGCAGCGATCACTTATGAACAAGACAAAATGGCGATGGTCTTCGAGTCATTGAATTGTGATAAGTTAAAGATTAATACGATGGAAGAAAAGTGGGATAGGTATGTACAGGAGATTGTAGAGAAAGCAGGTTTTTCATACTCAGCAAGACCCTCACCCCAACCGGATGTAGAAAAGTATTGTGGAAATTACCGGGCTGTAACGGGAGATACTGAATGGCATATCAATTACGATATAGACAAACGACAATATTTCATGACGTTTTTTTGGCCGTTTATGCCCTTGAAATTCCTTGGTGATGATTGTTTTGAACTGGTCTCTTTTCCAATCAAATTGTGTTTCAATTTCCATAATGATGAAGTGAGTTTTCACGTGAGCGGGAATTATGATTGGGAATACAATGACAGGGTTTTTAGAAAATTTAAATAAATCATAACAATGCGGTTTTTTCCGACATTTCAAATGAAGCTCTGAAGTCCTGATAGTATAGGATGTCAAGTTAAAGGGGGGTATGCAAAATTTGGGAACGTTATTTCGATTGATTCGTCTTATTGGATAGAAAAGCCTGCTTTTTCATCAGATCATAAAAAGTGAATCAGAAATCCGGATCTTGTGTTTTGGCACATTTCATGCATTGAAAAGCCCAAGATGCAATATAATTAAAACGTTGACTGAAACATGACCTGTTCAACACAGGAGGAGAATTATGAAGAAAACAACGAGTGCAATCATTAGTTTGCTGTTGATGGCTTTAGTGCTCTCTGCATGTAATGCATTTGGTGGCAACACGGCTGCTCAACCGACTCCCAACTTGATGCTTACGGCATTGTTCAGTACAAACGCGACCATTCCTGAAACAGTAACCCCGATGTATGTCGTCATTACTAACACGCCGGAGCCAACCATACAGCCGACCAATACCAGTCTGCCCACAGAAACCGAAGCTGCAACTGAAGTGACAACGCCGGCTCCGACCAACACTCCGGCAAATACTGCCCCACCGCCAGCAAAGGGGACCCGTGGGTATTTAATGTACGCGGGGTATCTGAACTTCGATCCCACGATCGATGGTTCCTGGGAAGATTGGAAGGATTACACCACCCAGTATCCTGTGACTAATGTAGTGTTCGGCCGCAGCAACTGGTCTGGTGAAGATGACCTCAAGGCTTCCTTTGCTGCTGCCTGGGATTATGATTACCTCTACATCGGAGTCAAAGTACACGACGATGTCTATACCGAAGAAGCCAAAGGCGCCGATCTTTACAAGGGCGACAGTATCGAACTCCTGGTGGATACCAATCTGAACGGTGATTACTACGTCAAAAGCCTGAGCCCGGATGATTACCAGTTGGGTATCTCGGCAGGATCGGGTGGCAATTCTCCTGAGGCGTATCTCTGGTTCCCCACCGAGAAGACCGGCAGTCGAACTTCTTCCGTAAATGTAGGCTTTACTGATGAAGATGGTCTCTGGCGTATTGAAGCCCGTATCCCCTGGTCTGTTTTTGGAATTACCCCCGCGAAGGGAATGCACATC
>CAYWCH010000010.1:5336-16977 GCA_964456715.1 uncultured Anaerolinea sp.
TGTATCAGTCAGCGATAACGACAACAAAACATCAAAGCTTCAGCAAACGATGGTTTCATCCTCTCCCTACCGCAATTTGCTTGATCCCACGACCTGGGGAGAACTGGTGTTGAATTAGCAATTCCACCGTAAAAGCGAAGGCTGCCTCGAATGGCAGCCTTTTTTATTTCAGAAGAGAATAGCGGTTAGTTCCTTGCGGTACTGCAGGGTTTGTGTGCCCTGTTGGTCGAAAAGCTCCAACATCCCCAAAGCCACCAGGCGCGCGCGGTCTTTGCGATAATGCTTGTCCTGCCGCAATATTTCCATCATGCCATCCAGGCTGGCAAACAGGTTCCCCCTGAGCGCGAGCCGCAGACTGTTTTCGAACGCGGTATCCAGATCGGTTTCATGAAGCAGGTTGCCTTTCTGGTAATCATCCAGCGCGCGGATCAGGGGCAGCAAGCGTTCTGCTTCGTTGTATTCACGGCAAGCCGGGAAAACCCGCAGGATCTGAAATGCTTCATCCGGCTTTCCGCGCCTCAATGCGATCTTCATCAATCCGAGCAGGGCGCCGGGAGACTGTTTATCCATTCCGAGTGCTTCTTCATAAGCTTCGCTGGCCTGGTCCAGTTTTTCAGAGGCAAACAGGCTGTCGCCTTTTTCCACCAATAAGTTGGCCGGGCTGGGAGGGAGGATCTGGTTGATGAAATCCCGTACACGTTCCTCGGGCTGCATGCCAACGAAGTTGGCCACCATGTTCCCTTCGCTGAAAGCGGCCACGGTCGGCAGAGATCGAACTTTCCAACGCAGAACCAGGTTGGGATTGGCGTCAGCGTCCACTTTAGCCAAGCGGAAAGCCCCACTCGATTCTTCAGTCAGTTTTTCCAGCAGCGGCGATAGGATTTTACATGGGCGGCACCAATCCGCCCAAAAATCGACGATCACAGGGGTGTTCTGCGAATAAGCGAGCACCTCGTATTCGAAATCTGACTCGTTCACTGTGACAATGTTGTCCATGCTCATACTTCAGGCTCCGACTCTCGTCAGGGTCTACTCTCCATCGCCGTTTTCATCATCGGCGGGGGCAGTGGGCTGTTCGATCTCCAGGATCTCACCATGCATGTTGATGATCACCTTGAAACCGGTCATTCCCAGGTACATTCGTGATTCTTCCGGAATCCCGGTCTGTATTAATTGATCGATCTGTTTATCGATATTCTTTAATTGGTTCTGAATGATGGCATGGGTGAAAAGATCATCCTGACCAAGCATCTTGACGGTCTGGTCAGCGATCAGGTCCTCGTTCCCGCTGATCTGACTGGTGATCGTTTTCAGGATCTCACGATCGATTGGCTCTGCCAAAACATGGTGCTTAAAACCGGCATCATCCACCACGTAACACGGATCATCGCCTATCATGGAGGTTTCGACAACCTGGCTGTTTTCGTCCACAACCAAACCTTTAAACAATGGTTCGCGGTACATTTTTAATTATCTCCATATCCATTATAAGGCATCCGGATGAAGACTTTTGTTATTCTTTTATAAGAAATGATCTTCAGGCTTTTGTTACTGTGACCGCTGTTCCCGGTTTTTTATAAAATGTTTGTTCGGCAAAGGGGACTTGAGGTAGAGTCCAACGATAAATCCATTTTGCCCCATCCGAAGGCAGATTAATGCAGCCATGGCTGCGTGGTCTGCCGAAATCATTATGCCAGTAGGTGCCATGAAAGGAAATACCATCTTCATTGAAGTAACTGATCCAAGGCACGCCCGGGAGATCGTAGGTGTTTGCTGCGACCTTACTTCCATTTACCATATGGCGGGATGGCCGTTTGTAATCGGTGGTGAAATCACCGGTCGGGGTCATGTAACGGTTGTAGTATTTCGTTCCCCCTGAACAGCGGATCATCTGCACCGGGGTATCGCCTTCGTATGCCACCACGATCTGGTCATTGAGGTGAATCTGGATGAGTTTCTCCTTGGCCGGAACACCCGGTGAAAGCGGAGAGACTTCCTCAGCGTTGATAAGACGCAGATACTTGCCCATCACGTAGTAATGGAACTGGTAAAAATCCTCCAGTATGTCGTACCAGATATTGCCTTCACTATCTGGGATCGAGCCGACGACCCAATGCGTGGTAGAGTAATAAAGTCGATAAGCGACTACATTCTTGATATTTGGGTTCCAGACCGCATCTGCAAATGGAACGGTGATCTCGGCAAGCTGCCCTTTTTCCGGGAAGCTCGTCGCGGTATCGTTCAGATTCACCTCTACAGGTTGAACATTCCCTGAATGGACATATCCCTCGTTGTTGATACCGTACCACACTTTGTTGTGGGTGGGCTCCCCTGTACCCATCACGATCTGGGTGATTGGCAAGACAAGATCTTTGTAATACTTCTTCAGAACAACTCCATCCAGAGATGGCTGGTCGTATACCGCGACGTCATTCGTTACGATTCTTCCCATGGTTGGGGAATCATCCAATCGACTGATCCTGCTGGCGCGCGCTGACCCGGGTATGGATAGGGCAAACAAGCCTAAAAGCGAAGCCCCACTCAATTTCAGGAACTCCCGCCGCGTAATAAAATTCAGATCGATCTGAGTAGTCATCGAAACCTAATAATGGATGTTTACGAGCGTGCCCACCTCAGCCCAATAGTAAAGCCATTTTGCATCTTCGGTACGCATATTAATGCAGCCGTGGCTCATGGGTGTACCGAAATTATTATGCCAGTATGTGCCATGGATGCCGTACCCTTGATAAAAATACATCGTGTATGGCACATTAGGGAGGTAATATCCAGGGCCGGTCATCAAAGTGGAGACATATTTAACATAAATGTAGAATTGTCCGGTAATAGTAGGATGAGCCGCCACCCCGGTGGAAACCAGGAAGGACGCGGCAACTGTACTATCCTCCATCGCGTACACCATTTGATGCGTTAGATCCACGTCGATCCAACGGCCGGGATATGTTGTGTCTGGTGAATAATCGCCATAACTGTTGCCAGCAGAAATCGCTACGTCTTGTGTCGGAGCAGGCGTATTGGTCGGCTTGGGGGTCTTGGTGGGTTTGGGTGTTTTTGTCGGCTTTGGGGTGGGAGTGAGTGTCGGGGTCGCCGTTGGGGTGTATGTGGGGGTAACTGTTAATGTTGGTGTCAACGTCGGCTTGGCCAGCACATCCACCGGCAGGGGTGCCATGGCGCTGTTTGCTGAAGCAGTGAAAGTAGGCAGCATGTACCAGGCTGTCACTCCAAGGACAATAAGTAGGAGCAAAACCAAAAATACCCGCGAGGATCTGTTTTTTTTCTTTTGACCGGTGGCTGGTTTTGGTTTAACAGCCTTCACTTTCTTGACCGCAGTTGGTTTTTTCTCCACGGGTAGTTTAGGAGGTTCTTTTTCTTTTTTTGGTTTTTTTCCCTTGGAGGATTCGGCTGCAGCAGCTTTTGCTCTTTCTTCTGCCATGAAAGATTCGTATAGATCCCTGTCTGTGTTAAAGTCGCCGATCGATTGTAATCCGTCCGAAACCGGGATTTCTTGCGGACTGGGGAGTGGAGGCATGGAAGGCGGGAGACGAGAAGGGCCAGCGGGAGGTTGAGCAGCGTGTTTGGTTGAAATTCGTTCACGGTCTGGGCTGGCAGCCAAACGTTCAAGTGCCCATTGCATGCCTTTGGTCGCCCGGGTGCTGGTAGGATTGATCTCCAAAGCGTGCTGCAGGTAGGCGACACTTGCGTGCGGGCTCGAAAGCGAAGCCAGGATCAACCACGGGTCTTCAAAGGTGGGATCCAGTTGAGCGGCTTCCATGGCCAACCGGCGAGCTTCAATTGTTTGCCCCTTCTGCAGGGCAAATTGGGCATTTTGGATTGCCAGTCGGGCGCCTAAAGGGTCAGCCTGGGTCATGGTGCCACTGTCGCAGTCGCTGAGATGCTTTCATTGCGTATGTAGCAGAGAATTCCATCAACAATTCCCTGGGCGATGATATCAGGGTGTTCAATCAATATTTTTCGGTCAAGGTTTAAGAATCCGGTTTCGATGATTGCGGCAGTGGTCTCGGTATTGATTTCATCGAATGCATGGTAATTGGTCATGTCGTTGGTGATCGAGCTGGCATGGAAGGTCATTCCGGTAGCGCGCCGGTATCGATCAACCATACATGCAGTCAACCGGTTCGCTTTTTCAGGATACGCGCTGTGCATGGCCGCAGCCACTTTAAATCCGGTCGCTTCGTTATTGACATAATCACACGAATCATTGTGAATGGAAATTAGCACGATACCTTTATATTGCATCAACCGGTCATCGAATTCAGAGAGCAGATCCACCTGGTATCCGAGCGCGGTCAGTTTTTCCTGGACCAGGGTGGCTATCTTAAGATTTACTTCCTGTTCGGTCAAGCCATCGGCGCAAACCGAACCCGAATCGTTCTGCCAGTGTCCGGCGACGATCCCGATACGGTTGGCGGCAGCATTGGAAACTGCGGTGGGTTGAGCCTGGGCGACTGATTGTGGGTTTGCCTGCCAGGCAGCGAACATGTTTTCAATGGTTTGCCCTGAAAACAGGTTGTTGGGCGTAAAAAGTGTGAAAAGGGTGGCGGCAATGAATGCAAAGGTCACCACAGTCTGCAGGCTTTGATAAATACTGAACCGGTTGGCTTTTGAGGTAACCCGTGATTGCCCTGGTGTTTGCCCATTGTTTATACCGGCAGGTTGAGCAACAGGGCTGTCGGAATTATGTGCTGCAGTCCGGGCGGGTTTTTCAACGGGTTCTTGATTGAATGGCGGTGTATGTTCAAAATCGGTCATGTTGTTTTCTCACACTTCAATTGATTATAGCAAGGATTATGCCAGACTCACAATGATTCTGCGCATATCCGTTTGGAAGGCATGCCACTTGACTTCACCCATTGGACAAAGTATAAACAACTTACAGGTGGTAGTTGTCCGGAGAGGAGCAGGCATGACAGAATTACCGGAAGCATTGCGCGAAGTGATGCGTGGATGGCCTACCGGTGTGGTGGTGGTGGCCAGTTCGATCAACGGAAATCGACACGGATTAACGGTAAACTCGCTGGCTTCAGTCTCACTGGATCCTCCGCGGGTGGTCTTAAGCATCGGTAATTCTTCGCGCACGCTTGATCTGATCCGTAAAAGCGGTGCTTTCGCTGTTACCATGCTGGATGAAAGCCAACAGTCAATCGCTGAGTTATTTGCCGGAAAAACTGGTCAGAACAGTAACCGCTTTTTGGGTCTGGAGACATTTACCCTGGTCACCGGAAGCCCGTTATTAAGGGTGGGTCGGGCATTTTTAGATTGCCGGGTGGCCCATGAATACATAATGCCGAATTCGACGTTACTTGTGGCAGAAGTAGTAGCTGCCAGGAATCAGTCAGGGGCAACTCCACTGGTTTATTTGAACCGTGACTACCATCAGGTGAAAAAATGAACGGGAAACCATTAACAGATCAGGAAAAGAGTTCCTTATTGTGGTTGGCGCGTGAAACCATCAATGCAAGTGTTGCTCATAAAGCGCTTCCCACCGTGCCCACCGAACAAATCACTGAGGTCATGAAAAAACCGGGAGCCGTTTTTGTGACATTGACGATTGGCGGTGAATTGCGTGGCTGTATTGGTTCTTTGCAGGCATATCGACCATTGATCGAAGATGTTCAAGCTCATGCCATCAACGCAGCATTCAACGATTTTCGGTTTGGACCGGTATCGCAAGTTGAAGTTCCCCTATTGGAGATCGAGATCTCCCGACTGACCCCTTCAGAACCGTTGCCATATTCATCACCCGACCAATTGCCGAAGATCCTCAAGCCCAATGTGGATGGGGTTGTGCTGCGCGATGGTCATCGCAGTGCCACTTTTCTGCCGCAGGTCTGGGAACAATTACCCGCCCCGGAATCTTTCCTGTCTCATCTTTGCCAGAAAATGGGAGCGTCAGCCAACCTGTGGCGCCAAAAGGTATTGGAAGTCTCGATCTATCACGTGGAAGAATTTCACGAATGACAATAAAAAGGACGAGCCGGGAAAGCTCGTCCTTTCAGTAATCTCCATAAATGTCACACTGAACTATCAATCTAGAAGTGTGTATACTCGCCAACATTCAGAACAAAAATGGAGCATCTGGTTTCGTTTGGATTTTCCGGCGGGGGATAACTTCCACGGATGATCTCCAGTGCCTTCGTCACCTGGTCGTCTTCCACACCGCAGAGCATGGTATTCAGACCGCGGCGTAAGAATCCGCTGGTGGAGGCGATCGTGGTCACGCGGTAATTGGCGGCGGTCAGATCGTTGGTGACCTTTTCAGCATCAATATCCTTTACGATTGCAATGATCATTTTCATGGCTAAAACTCCTCGAAATGTTCAACTTCCAGTGAAAAGATGGTCGCACCGCCAACATTGATGGGGGTGGGTGCAGGTAAAGGCATGGGTGCACTCTCCAGCGGAACGGCAATGAATTCTACACGCTGCCGGCAATTCTCATGCAGGATGTTGATGATCTTGTCTTTTATCTGACCGGGAATCCCGATCAAAAGCGTGGCATTCCATCTGCCAAGGAAAGCGCCGATGCTTGGAAGTCTGGTCACGGAATTGGCCTGATCGCCGATTTTAATCTCGGTGATCTCGGCATCCTGACTCTGGACGACTGCGACGAGTAAAGTATCACATTTGGATTGTTTATTTTCGATGTCGGTCATATCTCCTCCTTTCTCACGGAAGAACAACTTTACAAGGACCTTTTTCTTTGATCTCGATCATTTCATCTCGGAGCGTTCGGATCGTTGTTTGATCCGATTTCATCTCGATCGAGGTTCCCTTATATTTTACCGTAAATGGGGGCAAAAATTCATTTAAGCTATTCAGAAAGATCTCTTTCCCAACAATCCGATCGATCCCCATTGTCTGCAGTAATGTGTAAATTGATGGCAGCCCCGATAGGGTATCCAATTCTCCCCTGCTTATCAGTTTCTTGGCAGTAAAACTGGAACTGACATAACCATTCTGCTGCCACTGTTTCAATTGGGCGTCAAGCAGGTTGTTCTGGACCTTCCCGGCAATATCCCGCCGGTTGCATTGGTTCAAACCATCGATGATCAAATAATTCCAAAAAGGGGTGATCAGATTTTTGTCCAGGGGAACCCGATTGACAGGATGGGTTAATAGACCGGAGGGACAGAGATAATAGGGCAGCAATGTATTTTCTATTAGGAGCTCGATTTTTTCGCGCGGCATGGCTCCGCTCCACAGTGGGAGGAGCAGTGTGATATCTTCGCAATCATTTCCGGCAATTCCGATCGTGAGGATGTTTTTGGCGGGCAATCCATTAATCTCAAGCGATTCCAACCGATCGAAGAGCTGCCTGGTCACGGCTTGCTGGCTGGTGTATTTGGGTCGAATTACGATCTCTTCTGACAGGATGGTTTCGCCACATTTGCCTGCGATCCTGACATGGATCGCGCCGGTGGGAGCTGTCTGACCCGGGATGGCGATACTTAATCGACGCGGAGATTTAAATTTGCGGATGAGTTTGATTTGACCGTTGTGGTTGATTCCGTGGATGGTCTCACTTTGGACCACTTCACCAGTTTGAATGTCTCTATAGGTGTAACTGCATTTATCGGCATCCCAGCAGGTATCCAGCGCTTCGGAGACCTGGCGGGCGGATTGTTCCAGCCATGCCAATTCCTCGGATTCTCCAAGCAATTGCGCGATGTTCATCAGTGATGTGCATTCATGATAAAGAAGGGCATCCAATGCGGGATTATGAACGAATTCCGGTTCCATCCCCAAGCCGGAACCATCGGCGTATTCGTACAACGGATGATTGTCCAACCCGGTCTGGAGCGTGTTTTCCCAGGTGGAGATCGTTCTGGCCGAAGCGCTGAACCAGGTTTTTAAGCCATTGAGCAATGGAGAAAAAACCTGTCGTAACCATTCGCGGTCATTGCTGTAAGGATGGATATCACAAACGATACCCGCCAGTAAAGGAGGCATTCTTGCTGATGAAGCGGTCCCTCTGGCGCTGACCGCCCAGGGGATCAAACCGTCGTCCTGCTGGAATTCCAGGAAATATTGCACGATCTCTTTAAGCGGCTGCGGGTTGGCCGGCAGTAATAAACGGCTGAGCATCCAGGTGTCGTAGGAATTGATCTGAGAGAAGGATATCAACTCCTGCTGGTTGGAAACCGGGACAAAATTCCTGCCATCCGGTTGGCGACGGGTCAGGAAGGTGGACAGATTGGAATTGGCTTCAACGGGTACCAGCAATTGCCGGGCTTTTGTCTGAACTTCATTCAATAATTCGCTTTCATCATTCCCAGAAAATTCGACCCCGGTTGCTTTATCCAACATCTCCGCGTTGATATTTCTCAAATCCCAGGCGAGTGAGGTGGATTGCCTTGCCAGTGAGAAGGAAGCCTCGGTCGAATCCAGTGTTGCCAGCGCCCAGCTCAACTTTCTCGAAGCGCCTCCTGCCAGGATCATTTTCACTTCCAGGCTCGGATGGGCTCTTTCCAACGGTTCAGGGCCGCCCGTGAGGAAGAAAACCGGATGCAGCTCTCCACTTCTGCCCTGGAGAACGGTGTTGACCCCCATTTGTGCAGTGGACATGTTTTCACCCTGGTCAAGGGGGTCCAACACCACCGACCAGTTGACCGCGAAGTTAATGGCGGTGGCACCGCAGTTGGTGAGCTTGAATCTCCCGCAAAGCACCTGGCTGGAGGGAACCCAAAGCTCCAGTTGAACGTTTAATTGTGTGAAAGGAGCGAATTCCAGCAGGACATAATTGCAGCGTCGTTTGAGCAGGTTTACTGGGTTGGCAAACGTATGTGGATCGGTCAATGTGATTCCCTGCAGGGTGAACTGCGGATAAATGCGCAGTCCGCCGCATCGCAACCCAAACGAAGTGCGCATGGTCACTGCCGCGGGATCATTGTTGGTGACCAACTCCCAGACCTGATCGTCTGTCAGGTCCAGTTCACCAAAGCGTTGGTCTGCTGCCAGGGTTCGTCTGATTTTTAGAGAATCGAAGCTCATACTGGAATTGTAAGAGCACTTTGCAACAGGGTCAATTGAATTATGCTAGAATCAATCCGAAACAGTAAGTTACATGTCGCCGCGAAGACCGCGAATCGCAATCAACATAGAAGAATTCGCTTTATATAGAAGGTTTTCATGGAAAATGCTGATAATAAAACCCCCACTCAACCGATTCGAGTGAACCGGCCTCCATCCCAGCATGAAGAGGGGAAGCGAACCCTTGATGATCTGCCCACAGTCGCCGATCCCCTTCAAACTGCCGGCTCATCCATTCCTTCATCCGAGAAGCGCACAGAGCCCATCCCGCCACCTGGTGCAGCAGACGCACTGCCCAAAAGGGTGGATGAGGTTGACCTTTCAGCCACTCGCATCAGTACCGCTTCTCTTTATTCCGGAACAACTCACAGCGAGACAACTGATAAAAAACCGATCAAGAAACAGAAACCACCCTCAAAACATAATAACGGAAATACCCGTGGTTGTTTGATCAAAGCGTTGATCATTTCTCTCTTTGCCCTGGTTCTGGGGCTGATCATTGGCGCGGCGATTCTCGTCTATCAGTATTTCTCGATTGCTTCAACGGTTCCCAGCGTGGATGATATCGAAAACCGCGCTTCTCAATTTGAAACGACGCGCATCTATGACCGCACCGGCGCGGTGATCTATGAAATGATTGATCCCAATCAAGGCCGCCGCACTTATATCCCGCTGAGCAAGATTTCACCATATGTGGTGGCAGCCACCATCGCCACCGAAGATAAGGAGTTTTATTCCCATCCCGGTTTCGATCCTGTGGCCATCACTCGCGCCCTGGTGCAAAACTATACATCACACGAAGTGGTTTCAGGAGCTTCAACGATCACCCAGCAACTAGCCCGCGCCTTATTCATGAGCGCCGATGAGCGAACGGAGCAATCGATCCGCAGAAAAGCACGAGAGATTATCCTGGCCGCTGAGATCGAGCGCCGCTATTCAAAGGATCAAATCCTTGAGCTATACCTGAATGAGTTCAATTACGGCAATATGGCTTATGGTATCGAGGCGGCCGCCGAGACCTATTTCAATACCACTGCCGATAAGTTGACCCTGGCACAGGCGGCGTTTCTGGCAGGCCTGCCGCAATCCCCGGCGGTTTATGATATCTTCTCCAATCGGGAAGCCACACTGGAACGTGACAAACAGGTGTTGAATCTGATGTACCAGGCTTCCACGGAACAAGGCTGCATTTTTGTGAGCAACAGCGATCAGCCGGTTTGCGTTGATTCGCAGCAGGCTATCGATGCCTATACCGCAATGGAGAACTACACCTTTGTGTACAAGGTCAATAATCTTGTCTATCCCCACTGGGTGACGTACATCCGTCAAATGCTTGAAGAGCAATACGACTCTCAAACCATCTACCATTCGGGATTCCAGGTGTACACCACCCTGGATCCCACACTGCAAAAACAGGCTGAAGACATTGTCAGACAGCAGGTGGATAGCCTTGGCCATCGACCCGAAGACCGGTGAGATCTTGGCCATGGTGGGCTCGGCGGATTTCTATAACGAAGAGATTGCCGGTCAGGTGAATATGGCCATTTCTCCGCGGCAGCCGGGATCGGCCTTCAAACCGCTGACCTATGCGCTGGCTTTTGAGAAAGGTTGGACGCCGTCCACCCTCATCTGGGATGTGCCGAGCGATTTTCCACCCTCAGGGGATGAGAACGACCCTCGAGACCCGTATGTGCCGGTTAACTACGACGGCAAGTTTCACGGCCCGGTGACCGTACGCGCCGCGCTGGCGAATTCTTATAATATTCCCGCGGTCAAGGCATTGCAATACGTGGGTATTTACGATGATCCATTCACCGAAGAGGAGGAGGGTGTCATTGCATTTGCCAAACGAATGGGTATCACCACCCTGACCCGCAACGATTACGGTTTGGCGCTGACACTGGGCGGCGGGGATGTAACCCTGCTTGAACTGACCTCGGCTTACTCCGTTTTTGCTGAGAGCGGGGTGCGTTACGAACCCCGTGCCATCACCAGGATCCTCGATTACCAGGGCAATGTCATCTACGAAGCTCAGCAGCCAAGCGGCAATCAGGTGATCAGCGCCGACCATGCTTATTTGATCACTTCCATCCTTTCCGACAACCAGGCTCGTACCCCGATGTTTGGTACCAATTCCGTGCTGAACCTCTCCTTTACGGCGGCTGTCAAAACGGGTACCACCAACGATTCGCGCGACAACTGGACGGTGGGTTATACCCCCGACCTGGTTGTTGGAGTATGGGTGGGGAACGCGGACAACTCCGCCATGCAGGGGACATCCGGTATCACCGGAGCCGCGCCTATCTGGGCTTCCTTCATGGAGCAGGCGGTTCCATACATGACGAACAATTCACCATCCAGTTTCGACCGGCCGGATGACATCGAGGTGTACACGATCTGCGCCCTTTCGGGCACGAGCGGCAGCTCGGCCGGCTCGTGGCGGCCCGTGCATGCCCGTGGGCGCACCGCGCCGTCATCGTCCGGCGGCTGATGGGGCTGGAGGACGCCATCTCCCTCGGCCTGACCGGCCCCACCCACGACAAACGCTCCTGGACCTTCGACCTCGACCCGGG
>CAYWCH010000010.1:16987-21365 GCA_964456715.1 uncultured Anaerolinea sp.
CGAGATCTATGCCAAAGGCGAACCCCCTTTGGATGAAACTCACGACCTCTGGCTAAATGCCGCGATCGATACCTGGACCGGCAAACTGGTTTCAGAAGAATGCGGCGATGAGTACATCGACAAGGCCTTAACACTGAATGTAACGGACGAATGGGCTAAAAAATGGATCAAGGAAGATGACAAAGGTAAGGCCTGGGCTGAAGCGATTGGCTTCACGGATTCCATCGTATTCACACCATCACAGAAATGCACCGCGGAGGATCCCCGGCCAACCCTGGAATTCATCAACCTGACCGATGGCCAGGAAATCCACGCCAGCCCGCTGGAAATCTATGCAGTGGTGGATGCCACCGCGAATTTCAGGAGTTTCCGCCTGGATTACGGTCTGGGTGAGAAACCAGGCAAATGGAAGGCCATCGTCCCCGAAGGTGGCTCGGCTTCCAGTTCACCGCAGCTCATTGCCACCTGGGGCATCAACAACGTTCCGAATGGTACGATCACACTGCGTTTGGTCATGGAAGGAAAGCGTGGAGCATACGCAAAAAAGACGATCCATATCAAGATCGCCACTCCCAACCCGACCCCGACTGAGACCCCCACTGAGGCGCCGACTTTAACGCCTACTGAAACCGCAACTCCGACCGAAGCGCCTACTGAAACTCCAACTGAAGCGATCCTTCCCACGGATACATTGATACCCGTTCCGACCGAAACGCTGACGTTGACGCCATCGGAGACGATGACCCCTTAGCTATTTGTAGGTATATCTGGGCGCAAGCGAGACAGGTTCATCTCCCATCAACGGAGACTGGACCTGTCCTGATTTTAAGGGCATCACTTTGCTGTCGGCGAAGAAACCAAAATCGAAGTGGACCGTATCGCCGGCTTTCTTGCCGGGTAAAGGCATCAGGCGTGCGGTGAGTGGTTTGCCCAGGCGGACCGCCAACGCGCCAACGTCCATCAAGAGGGCGGCAATCTCATCCGCAGGTGTGTCACCGGCCAACGGGACCGTGTCCAACCCGGTGCCGCAGACTGTGGAATAAAGCAGCATATCGCGTACGCTCAGCTCACCGCTGGCAGCCCGCGCCGCCAGCACGGAATCTTCCATCACCGGCAGCATCAAACCGTTGAACCCGGCTCGCTTCCAATCGCCGCGGTCAAGCATATCGGCGACCACCGCTGCTGCGGCGAGCGATCCGGCACTGCCCACGTGGGTACCGCCGACAGCTTCGATGGCTCCCGCCAGGCTGCACCAGTCTTCGGGGAAGGGGGCGGGGGAGAAATCGAACCCCATAAAATCGAAGTCACTGTATCTCTCTACGGAGATGATCAGGTTCACCAATTTTTCGGCATTTTCCTGCAACTGGTTGATCACGATCTTGCGGGCTGTTTCGAGAGAAGTCTGACCCTTTACCCCCGCCAGAACGACATCAGCGCATTCCACTGCAATGGCGTACCCCGGGTGAGTGCCCGCACGGTGATACGCTGCGGGCAGGAAAGGCGCGCCAGCATCCACGTTGGCCAGGGCGGCAAAACGCAGGTTGGCGAAGCCATCCGGGCTGATGGCGGAGGTTTTCTGGATGATATCGGCGCATTCTCGGACAGCGTCGGGAAAGACCTTGTATTTATCGGCAATGACGCCGCTCAGGAAGACATCCTTGGTGGCAGCCAGGATCTCTGGCACCAGAGTGTAACTCTTGAGAACGGAGGGCAGAGCCGGGCCGCAGGACAGGTATGAGAAGCCGAGTTCTTTGGATTGCGCTTCGAGTTCCAGAATATACTTGATCAGGCTCTTTTCATCCTGTGGGCAGGAGAAACGTGTGAAGCTTGAAGTTGCCAATCGTTTCGATTGCACCTCGAATTGGGATGCTGAAAGCGTCTCTTCCAATTCGCGGATGAAATCAGCCTGCGCCGTCAATTGTTTCTTGGCGTTGGCCAGCCCCGGGTCGTAGAAAGAGGTGATCGAACGGATTTTCATTCATGGCTCCTTTGCCTGACGATTTCAAACAATAAAATGCTGGCCGCGACCGCGGCATTGAGCGACTCAAACTTGCCAGGCATGGGGATATTGACGAACGAATCGATGGCCAATTTGGCTTCCGGACAGGCTCCATCTGCTTCACCGCCGATGACCAGTGCCAGCGGTTGGCGCATTTCCATCTTCCAGTAAGGGATGCCCTCACCGGATTCAGCCAGCATCAGGTGTAAGCTTGCACTGTTTTCTTCTTTGCAGAACTTGATGATCTCGGGCCATTCGCGCTGGACAAGGCACAGTCTGAAATGTGCACCCATCCCGGCCCGGACCACTTTCGGAGCGAAAACATCCGTATTCCCGCCTGGCAGAAACACAGCCTGAGCGCCGGACGCGGCTGCGGAGCGCAAGATTGTGCCCATGTTGCCGGGGTCACGAACCTGGTCGAGGATCAGCACAAAATCCACGTCCTGTGAAAGTGGTTTCGATTGCTGTGGCATAACCATGAGAATGCCCTGTGAGTTTTCTGTCGCAGAAAGCGAGTCCATCACATGCTCGGGGATCTCACAGACCTCCACACCGGATTGCGCCGCCAATTTGGTTCCGCGTTCGCTCAGCGCGGCACTCGTAAACACTTCAAGCGGTTTGATGCCTGAAGCCAGCGCTTCTTCGCAGAGCCTCACGCCCTCGACGATGTAGCATTTTTCCTCGTCACGCGCAGAACGTTGCGTCAGCAAGGCTCTGACGTGCTGGATCCGCGAGTTGTGGGTGGAGGTAATGACAGACATTTATTGAAAATCCCGTTAACTTGGTGTTTTTCATTTTACCCCCAAATTAAATAAAAACGGGGCGGACAAGCCGCCCCGGAGAGGTTGATTCAAGTTATGCTGCTTTGGCTTTTTCGACCACAGCGGCAAACGCCTTCGGATCTCGTACAGCCAGGTCTGCAAGCATCTTGCGATTCAATTCGATATTGGCCTTGCGCAGACCGCAGATCAGGCGGCTGTAGGCGATGCCGTTCTGGCGGGCGCCCGCATTGATACGGGTGATCCATAGACGGCGCAGATCGCGTTTGCGTACACGGCGGTCGCGAGTCGCGTACCACATGCTCTTCAAGCGCGCTTCAGTGGCACGTTTGATCAAACGATGCCGGCTACCAAATTGACCTTTGGTATAAGCTAATACTCTCTTATGACGCAGATGACCTTTGGGGCCACCCTTCACACGTGCCATTTCTTACTCCTTTGCATTCCCCTGGGCGCCGGTCATTGACCAGTTGCGTGCACCCAACAGACGCACAAAAATGGATACAATTGGTCTGCCGAACTAGTGTTCCATGTTCGGGGCGAGACGCTTGATGGTCTTGATGATCTTCTTGCCTTTCACTTCGACCATTTCGGTATACAGCGCGGTGGTGCGGTCCGATGTATTGCGGCGCAGATGGCTCTTGCCGCCCTTGGTACGCATCAGGGTGCCGGACCCGCTCAGGCGGAAACGTTTGGACGTAGCCTTGTGGGTCTTCAGTTTGAACTTACCTTGCTTTGGCTTGCGTGGCACAGCGAACTCCTCTCAACAAATATTGCGGTTGTTAGCGCAACCGCCGATTATACCAGAATTATCCGTTTTTTAGCAGGGAAATCAGGCTGCGGCCGGGGTTTCTTTGACCTTTTCCGGTTCTGCCGGTTTTACCTTCTTTTTCGCGGGTTCGGCAGGCTTTTCTTTGGCTTTTTCAGCAGCAGGAGCTTTTTCAGCAGTAGGGGCTTTCTCAGCCTTCACTGCAGGTTCGACAGCCGGCTCTTCTTTGCCTTCAGATTCGGTCGATTTCTTTTTGCTGGGTTTGGCAGGAGCCAACACCATGCCCATCGTACGGCCTTCCATGCTGGGGACCTGCTCGATGGTGCCGACGTCGGAAAGCTCTTCAGCGATCTCTTTCAGGTCTTCAAGAGCGATCTCGGGATAAGTGATCTCACGACCGCGGAAGCGGATCGTTACGCGCACTTTATTACCGTCCATCAGCCAACGTCTCGCGTCGCGGGTCTTGAAACCACGGTGGTGTTCGTTGGTTTTTGGACGCAGGCGTATTTCTTTGACCTCGATCTTGGTCTGCGCTTTCTTGGCCTCGCGTTCCTTTTTGGTTTTTTCGAACAGGAACTTCCCAAAATCCATGACACGACACACCGGTGGTTCGGAATTTGGAGCCACCTCCACCAGATCGAGATCTGCATCACGCGCGATCTCCAGTGCTTTCTGGATGGAAACGACACCGACATTCTCGTTGTTTGGACCGATCAGACGAACTTCGGCAACCCGGATCATCTCATTGACGCGAAAATTTTGTGTACTGATAGTACGCTCCTTGAACTTAAGAATTTATACAGCAAAAATGATGTGTTAAAACTAGACGAA
>CAYWCH010000011.1:0-21122 GCA_964456715.1 uncultured Anaerolinea sp.
CTCGCAGAGGTTTGTAGACCTGATCGACCTGGAACAGAATGCCTTCCGCACGATCCCGGTGATGGACGTGTTAAGCGGTGATTACCCTCCGCTGCGTTATCTGGCCCAGGAGGAGGAAGATGGCTATTTCCAATCCATCCGCAGCACGGTGCTCCACGACCCTCACAGCCTGGTGTTGACGTATGACGAACTGCTGCACCGCACCCCCTTCGCCGAACGAATGCGCACGATCCTGCACTCGCTGGAAATGGCCTACCATTCCCCCGTGGATCTGGAATTCACCCTGCACATCGAGACCGACCCTGCCGGCAAACCTGACCTCACCATCACCCTGCTGCAATGCCGTCCTCAGAGCCAGCTTTCAGAAACAGCCGTGGAGCCCATCCCCGGCACACTGAACCGCAAAGACCTGATCTTCTCGACCGATTTCATGGTGCCGCAGGGGCAGATCTTCCCGGTTGATTACGTGATCTACGTCAAACCGGCCGAGTATTTCAAACTGACCACCAACAGCAACCGGGCTGAGATCGCACGCCAGATCGGCCTATTAAACGCGGCGTTGGCCGGTGAGCAATTCATCTGCGTTGGCCCCGGCAGATGGGGGAGTTCGAATTCAGACCTGGGCGTCCCCATTGCTTACGGCGATATCTACCACGCCAAAGCCCTGGTGGAAATGGCCGGCGAGGGCTGCGGTCTGCCGCCCGAACCCTCTCTGGGAACGCACTTCTTCCAGGACCTTTTGGAATCGCAGATCTATCCCCTGGCACTGCAACTGGATTCGCCGCAGACGGAATTCAACACGTCCTTCTTTGAACAAACGCCCAACCGCTTGACCGAATGGCTGCCGGGCAGCAGCGCTTTTTCGTCCTGCCTGCAGTTGATCAAGGTGAGTGATTTCCAGCCGGGAGCAGCCATTAAGGTGTTGATGCACGGTGAAAGCAGCCAGGCGGTTGCCTTTTTGGAGGAAAAAAAAGACTGAGCGGTGAGCTCAGTCTTTTATGTGGTTTACTTCTTTTTTGCCGGTTGTGTTTTGCCGACCGGCTTCTTGGTTTGCGCGGGTTTCTTCCCGGTGGCTTTTTGTTTCATTTTGTCTGCCATTGAAGCCGCCGATTTTTTCTTTACGGCAACAACTTTGGTTTTGGGTTCGTCTTCCTTTTCTTCGTCTTCCTCATCTTCATCTTCTTCTTCATCTTCAGGTTCGCTGTCGAGACCGCCCTGGTCACCCCAGAACCAGTAGATGATCAAGATGTTCAAGAGAAGGATGATCATCAAAACACCCTCGACCTGCCAGAAACCCCAACCGAGACCGGCCAACATGGTGGTGATCCCGGAGGCAACGATATGATAGAAGAATGCTGCCATGAACCAGACCGGGGCATCCTTGGTGACGGCGCGCCACATTAACAAGGAAAGGACCATCTGGATCGAGAATTGGACTGCCTTCTCGAAAATGCTCACAACGGCAACCCACCAGGTCGTTCCCCAATACTCGGTGATCTTGTCCATGGCCGCCTGGACGGTGGCCATCGAAACGCCGGTATTGAGCTGGTGCCCGGGGTTGTAGAAAAGTACCGTGCAAAGGTTGTAAGCGACCAGTGCACCGACGATAAGCAGTTCAGAACCACCGTGTCCGATACCCAGGCTGACACCCGATCGGAACGGTTTCGCGTAATCCCTGGTCAAGCGGTAACCGATCCACCGCATTGCTTCTTCGATCATGGCTGCCAGCAACCCGACCAATAAGGCATTGACAAAAGGCGTTGCCGCCGCGGAAGGTGCTTTGAGAGTTCCGTTGGTAAACAGGGTCTGAATGCCAGTGGTTGCCGGGATGCGGATCAATTGCGCGATCGCGTAGGTGAAAACACCGGTAACGATCATGATCCAGGCGTTTGGGTACTTCTTGATCAAGTACACTGCCGCACAAATCGGCAAACCTACTTCAAGCAGAATCGTAACGAGATAAACGAGAAACAGTCCGGGGTTGGATATCATGCGTACCTCTTCAAACAGATCGGGTTACCCCCCTCAACAGGAGGTTCCCCCTGAGTATATTCGCTTTTTTGCAAACTTACCAGTGACAGGAGCCTCTCCAATTGTGGATGTTTCACGTGAAACATAAAAAAAGACAGCCTGTGTTTCAGGCTGTCTTTTTGCATTCTATTGAGCGGGGG
The DNA here is from genome assembly GCA_964456715.1 of uncultured Anaerolinea sp. Lineage (GTDB taxonomy): Bacteria > Chloroflexota > Anaerolineae > Anaerolineales > Anaerolineaceae > UBA6107. The sequence continues at coordinate 2,172 of CAYWCH010000011.1, forward strand.
TCGGCTCAGAAACTTGAGGTTCCTGTGCCATTTCTTCACTTTTCCCTTTTTTCCAGAAGTGTACCAAAAGAATGATATCAACCACCAGGAAGATCCCCAAAACGGCTTCGATCAGCCAATAGTTCGATGTCAGAGAAACCATGGCAACCGCAACTCCGTCCAGCAGGGCATGGTATGCCACCGCCAACAGATACCACAGCCACGATTTTTTCTGCACGGCTTTCCACACGAACACAGACATCAGCAATTGGGCAGAGACAGCCGTGATACGCTCCACCGCGCCCGCCAGGGGCAAATGCCATGGAGAGGACCAGAATTCAGCGATCTGGGCGGTCACCATCTTTACCGAATCCGCCCCCATACTCTGGGCAGCCGCGCCGTTGGGGTTGAAAAACATCACTGAGAGAAGAGATGCCAGCACAATCACACCCACAGCCACGCTTTCAAACCCGCCGTGCCCGATACCCAGGGCAAATGCCGATTTGTAGGAAGCGGCTTTGTTCTTGAGCAGCTTGTACCCGACGAAACGGGCAGTCTCTTCGCAGACTCCGGCCATAAGCCCCAGGTAAAGCGCGTAGAATCCGACGGGCCATTCTGTTGGCAGCGCAATTGGCACCCCCAGTTTGTTCAACAGCGGGATCACCTGCAGCAGGGGGATGTGTACCACCTGCGATCCGATGAAGGTCAGTACACCGGTCAGCACAACCAACCAATGCACTTTGACCTTCTTGATGATCAACACAGCCAGTGCCACCGGCATGCCGATCTCAACGATGACGGCCAATATATAGGTCAGAAACAACGGTACGTTTTGAATCATTTTCTCCTCTTTTTATTGAAGTATTAATGTTTCACGTGAAACATGTTTATGAAACAGCAGAAACCAACAGCTTTTCGCGGTTGAAAGTGCGGATGGCGTAGACCATCAGGATGATGGCTGCCCCCCAGATAACTACTCCCAGCAGAAGACCCACCAGGGTGCTTAAGTACAGCACACCGGTGATCTGTCCCACCAGCAGCGCCAGCACCAATACGACCAACGAAGCGCTTGTTTGATAAGCTCCCATGAAGGTCTGAACTTTCGCAGAGATAAGAACCGTGACAGCGATTCCAAGCAGCGACAGGGCTGGTGAAACCCAGAACATTAGCGGATACCAGTTCACAAGTGGAAACCATATCCTGCCCATGATTGGAAATCCCACTGTATTGAGCACGATGGTGTACGCTACGAAACTTGCCCATGAAATAACCACGGCGGGGATGAACCCTGCCAGCACTTTACCCAGGAATAATTCCGTGTCCGTGATCGGTGTATACAGGATGGCTTCTATTGTCTTACGCTCTTTCTCACCCGCGAAGGATTCAGAGGCAATCACGGTGGAGTACATCAGCGGCATGATCAAGAAGAACGGTGCGAAGAAATATCCGAGCATGACCACCAGCGAACTTTGGATGGGATTCAGTCCCTGTATCGCCTGAGTCATGGCGGGTGGCATATTGGCAAAGAATTTTACCAAATCGGGATCAGACAACATCTCTGTCGCCTGCGGCCCTGCTGCAGACATTCCGATGATCGCTCCCATCGGGATGAGCAGGACAAAGAAGATTGGAACGATAAGGATCGGTTGCCAGACCGCCTTGTTTTGTCGCGCTTCTTGAATGTCTTTCTTTGCGATTGTAATTATCGTTTTCCAGTTCATTTTGCACCTTCTTTGACCGAACCCTGCAGCTTGAAGTAGATGTCCTCAAGCGTCAGACGTTGTGGTGCCACACTCATGATCCGCGCTCCAGTCGCCGCCAGTGCAGCCACCAGATCGGGGATCACAGCCTCTTCCTGCACCTTCACCTTGATCGCGTCATCCTGCTGTTCGAAGCTCAGTAATCCGCGGCACAGTGCCATGCCGGCTTTGATCTTCCCGGCGTCGCTGAGTTTGATCTGCACCCACAGACCCGGCGCCAGTTTCTGTTTCAGTTCATCCAAACTACCCATGGCCAGCAGCCGTCCGCTGTTGAGGATCGCCACCCGGTCGGCCAGACGCTCGGCTTCTTCCAGGCGATGGGTGCACAGGAACACGGTATGCCCGTCGTTTTGACGGATCGATTCGATCAGCTCGTGCACCTGCAGCGTGGACTCGGGATCCAGGCTGGAGGTCGGTTCATCCAGGAAGAGGATGCGCGGCTGGGTCAACAGCGCACGAGCCAGCGCCAAACGCTGCTTCATCCCCTTGCTGTAAGTGCCCACACGATCGTCTGCGCGCGATCCAAGTGTAAAAAACGACAGATTTTCTTCGATTCTTTTTAACAGAACCGATTCTGGCAGGCCATACAGCGTGCCAAAAAAGCGTAGATTCTCACGCGCGGTCAGGCGTTCGTAGAGCGCGTTGGTCTCTGTAAGGACACCCGTTTGCCTGCGGACTTCTGTGCCCTGGCGCGCGGGATCCATCCCCAGCACACGGATGCTTCCGCCGGCAGGGGAGTACAGTCCGTTGAGCAGCCGGATGGTGGTGGTCTTGCCCGCACCGTTCGGGCCTAGCAGGGCGAAAACTTCACCCTGCCTGACCTCGAGGTTCAATTCTTTGATTGCTTCCCGCTCACCGAAGCGGTGAGTCAGGTTCTTGATTTCGATCACGTTTTCTTGTTTCATATCTTCTCAACTCACTCTTCAGCGCTTTTTTCCAAACAACAGGTAGATGATCGGTCCCAGGGTTTCTCCCAGCAGGATCACCAGCACCCAGGCCCACTTCTTACCGTGGATGTTGTCGTGATAGATCAGGTCGATGGTTGCCCATATCTGTAACCCGATCTGAACGAACAGCAGCGCCAGGAACCAGGGTAGGTATTGATTCAGTAGAGCAATGTTGTACATACTTTCTCCTTCAGTCGGACCTTCTGCTGCACAAATACAGCAGGTCGATTACTTGTTCTTTTCCAGTTCACTCTTGGCCAGGGCAGTCAGTCCGCTCAGCCCACCCAGGTTCATCGAATCCACCGCACTGCTGGGGACGATCACCAGGGCGCCCTTGTCCTTCATGCCTTCGAAGAGCATGTTCATGGCGCGCAGGTGCAGGGCGGTCGGGTTATCGGCATAGGCTCTGGCTGCGTCGGCGAAGCTCGATGAAATCTGCATTTCCGATTCGCCGAGGATGATGCGGGCCTGGCGTTCGCGCTCGGCCTGCGCCTGGCGGCTCATGGCGTCTTCGAGATCGGGCGGGATGATGACGTCGCGGATCTCAACGGATTGCACGGTGATGCCCCACGGCGTGGTGCGCTCATCGATGACCTTCTGCAACTGCTCGTCCATCTTCGTGCGGCCGACCAGGATCTCTGCCAGGCTCATCTGACCGATGACCTCGCGCAGGGCAGTCTGTGAAGCCCAGGCGATGGCGATGCGGTAGTTCTGCACTTCGAGGGCTGCCTTCTCGGCATCCCACACCACCCAGAACAGCACGGCGTCCACGTTGACGGGAACGGTGTCACGGGTGAGGGTTTTCTCTGCCGAGAACGGCGTGACCATCACGCGCTGGTCGATCCAGCTCGCTACCGCGTCGATGACGGGGATGATCCAAAAGATGCCCGGTCCCTTGAGCCCGTGGATCTTGCCCATGCGCAGCACCACGGCCTTTTCCCATTGGTTGGCCATTTTAATGGCGAACAGGAAGAATGTTCCCAGAAGGATCAGCGGTGCCACGATCCACGCGATCAGTTCATCGCTGTATTTACCACTGGTCTCCATGAAGGCTGCGATTGCGGTCGCTCCGATCAACAGGATGATGAACAGCGCCATCCCGATTGGACTGATATGGTAATCATCCATGGTATTTTTTCCGGATTTGGCCTGGGGTCGCACCGGAGACATCGTGGTGTTGTCAATATCATCACTGCTGATTTCAGGTTTGTTTTTATTCCTCATTTCTCCTCATCTCTCTTTTGACAGTTCTCATTCTTCGTCAGACCATTCACTGATCTGCCGGTTCATTACCTTTCCTACGTTCGACATGTCATTCCCCTGACGTCTCAACTCCGACAAAAAACGTGCCACCTGGACCTCCAGGGTTTCAGCTTTCAAGCGGTCCGCCAGCCCCTCGGCAGTCGCGTCCAGGATGTAGGTTCCCCGGCCCTGTTGGGTGGAGATCAGACCTGCCTCATCGAGCATGCGGTAGGCCCTGGCGACCGTATTAAAATTCACGCGCAATTCCGAGGCCAGCTGCCGTACGGTGGGGAGCTGGTCGCCTGGCTGCAATTTGTCATTGACCACCAGTTGCTGCACCTGCTCCACAAGCTGAACATAGATCGGAACCCCGGAACGAAAGTCCAATGTCAGATCAAGCGGGTTCACATTCATTCCTCCTCGCAATTGTATCATTGTATCATTGTATTATTGTATATATCGGAACCAATCCTGTCAAGGGATGAGTTAAAAAATTCCCCGGTAAAAACCGGGGAATGTAGCGATTGAGTCTGCCTTGTGACTCGGAAGGGAGAACCGTCGGAAGTTCAATTGGCTCGTCCGCTTCCACCCTGTTTGGACGGGACCGAATTTGGGTCCAACCGCGACCGGGTCAGCGAAGGGTGCTCAATTTGTTACCTGAATTTTTGGTATTGCTCTTCAACAAAGCTCCAGTTGACCAGGCTCCAAAAAGCCTTGATGTAGTCGGGGCGCCGGTTCTGATAATTGAGGTAATAAGCGTGTTCCCACACATCCAGTGTCAGCAGCGGACTGTGTCCGTCACTGAACGGGCTGTCCTGGTTGGCCGTGGAATAGACCTGCAGCTTCTTGTCGCCGTCGAGTACCAGCCAGGCCCAACCGGAACCAAAGCGGCCGGTTGCGGCGGCGCTGAATTTTTCCATGAATGCATCAAACGATCCAAACGTCTTTTCCAGGTCGGCCAGCAATGCGCCAGTGGGGGCTTTCTTGCCGCCCGGATTCAATATCTCCCAAAACAGGGTGTGGTTGGCGTGCCCGCCGCCGTTGTTGCGGACAGCGGTACGGATCGATTCGGGGAGCTTGTCCAAGTCGCTGATCAGTTTTTCGACCGGCTGCCCGTACAGTTCAGGCGCGGCTTCCAGTGCCTTGTTCAGATTGTTGACGTAAGCGGCGTGATGCTTGTCGTGATGGATCTCCATCGTTTTCGCATCGATCGCCGGTTCAAGTGCATTGAAAGAAAATTTTTGTTGTGGAAGTTCGTAAAGGTTAGACATAAGTATTCTCTTTATGATGATTTATTGTTTATATATGATAACAACACTCCAATTTATCCAATATTTCAACTGGTTTACATTAGAACTGTATAAGAGTTTGCTGAATCGAGAAGGTTATACAAAAACGATCGGGTACTTTATTACTTCTGCGGGATGGCTATAATGGAGTTATCAACTAACTGGAGGAACCATGACTGTATTAACGGTTTTGAAGTATGTGTCCGTTGTCGTCACCCTGGCGACCGGTTTGATCTCGCTCTTTTGGCCCAAAAACATCAAAGGATTCACCGGTCTTGAAGCATCCAGTCCGCGCGCCATTTCCGAGATCCGCTCCGTGATGGGCGGGGTCTTTGTTGGCCTGGGTGCGGCAGCCTTTGTGCTCAATACCCCCGAGGTCTATAAGATGCTGGGTATCGGTTATGCCTTCATCGCTGCCATCCGCGCGGTCTCGATCATTGTGGACCGCTCCACCGACCGCTCCAACATCATCAGTCTCATCACAGAGGTTGTTCTGGCGTTGATCTTGATCTGGTAGCCCAAAATCTGGCGTACACACCGGGTATGCATCGGCATATCTTCGGTAAAAATAATTATTTCTAGAAATATTCACTATAAAAAACGCCTTTTTGAATTATTTCTTGAAAAAACCCTGTTTTCCTATTGTTTCAATTTGCTATAAAATAACAACGATCCGCACGTGATTCGTCCGCAACCAAACCGGACGAATCACGTATATTTAGTATCAAATAAAGCAAGACGAGGTAAAAAATGGAAAATCCCAGGAAACGAGTTTCATTCTTTTGGCCGATCATCCTGATCGGTATCGGCATCATTTGCTTACTGGTAAATTTCAACGTGATCGCTCCAGTCAGCATCGGTACCATCCTGCGCTTCTGGCCGGTGCTGCTCATCCTCATCGGTCTGGACATCCTGTTTGGCAAGCGCTATTCTTGGGTGGGCGGCGTTTTTGGCATTCTCGCCATCGGGTTCGTGATCTTCTTCCTGGTTTTCGGTCCGAGCACCGGGATGACTGTATCACCGCAATCGCGGGTGGATGTCTATTCTGAACCACTCGGAAGTACCACCCAGGCGAACTACCTGCTCGAGACTTCGTCCGAGTCAGTGCAGATCTCAACCTTGAAAGACAGCCAGGACCTGTTCTACGCCACCCTGGCCCACCAGGGAACGATCAATTTCTCGGTCAAGGGCGACACGAATAAGACGATCGCACTCTCAGAAGACTACGATCCCGACTCCTGGCTCAACTGGGATTTCTCCTTCGATAATACGGGTTGGGAGATCGGCCTGGCTCCTGACGTGGTCACCGACCTGACCCTGGACGGCGGCAGCGGATCCATCACGGCCGATCTCAGCGGCATCCAACTGAACTCCCTGACCGCCAGCCTGGGCTCCGGTTCATCGCGCTTTACGCTGCCTGAATCCAAGACCCCCATTGAGGCCTCTTTCGACAGCGGCTCGGGTTCGGTCACGATCGTCCTGCCCAGGTACACCACCTTCACCATCACGGTGATGAGCGGCAGCGGTTCGGTACACATCGACATCCCCGATGACGCTGCGGTGCGCATCGAGGTCAGCGACAGCGGCTCCGGCAGCTTGAGCCTGCCCGATGATGTCACCCGCGTTTCTGGCGATGTCGAAACCGGAGCCTGGGAATCTGCCAGCTACGCCGGCGCCGCGAACACCATCTTCATTCACATCGTGGACCGCGGCTCGGGCACTCCTACATCAGGAGTGCCTTTTATATTTAAGCAAATCGCATTGAAAAACCGCTTGTAAAGTCGTTGTACAAACAGCATAATAAGAAATGAGTTTCGGATTACTCAAAGATCAGGTTGCTCTCATTACGTTTTTATTGGTCATTTCTGTGTGATTATCAGTTAACTAAGAATAGTCAGAGGTGGTAACGATGGAATATTTATTTCCGGCGGTTTTCATTCTGGTTGGCCTCGGATTATTCGCGCTGGCCATCGTGCAGCAGCGCAAGGCCAATGTGACCAAAGCCTGGCCAACGGCTGCGGGGGTGGTCCTTTCTTCGCGGCTTGAAAGCCACTACAGCCATGATTCAGACGGGGGATCATCGATCACCTATTCGCCCGAGGTGGAATACAGCTACACCGTGGATGGGGTAATGCACATCGCCCATCAACTTGCGGTCGGTAAAGCGAACTACGATCACTTCGTGGCCTCGCGCAAGCTGGCCCCTTACCCGCAGGGAACCGAAGTCACCGTCCATTATGACCCGGCGGATCCCAACAAAGCCGTGCTCGAGACCAAGTCTGCCGGCGGGGTGATCCTGTTGACGATCGGTTTCATTTTCACGGGTTTGGGCCTGGCTGTTTTAATCGTACAACTCGTATCAAAATAATTGCCGGCGCTTCTAATACAAATCTATCAAATCGTTTATGGAAGTCTGCTTGTTTGCCAGGTATCATTTTGGACAAATATTGTCTTATATGATAAACAAATAAGGAGTCCATCATGAACAAAATCAACGTTGCCGTGATCGTCGGCAGCCTGCGCAAGGAATCGCTCAACAAGAAGCTAGCTGCAGCCCTCGCCAGGTTGAGGTCGGATGAATTTGTCTACAAGACTATCGACCTCTCAGCCCTGCCGCTCTACAACCAGGATGACGAAGCGTCTCCGTCTGAAGCGGTCAACCGCTTCAGGCAGGAAATCGCGGCGGCAGACGCGTTGCTTTTCGTCTCCCCCGAGTACAACCGTTCGTTCCCGGGCGTGCTCAAGAACGCACTCGATATCGGTTCGCGCCCCTGGGGTCTGAGCGTGTGGACGGGCAAACCCGCCGGGGTGATCGGCATGTCCAACGGCGCGCTGGGAACGGCGGCGATGCAGCAGCACCTGCGCAATGTGCTGACCTTTTTGGATGTGCCCACCATGAACCAACCCGAGGCATATATTCAATATAAAGAAGGGTTTTTCACTGAAAACGGTGAGATCGGCGAAGCCAGCCGCGGTTTCCTGCAGAATTGGGTGAATAAGTATGAAGCGTGGGTGATAAAGCACCTGTAAAATTTTTTCGTCAGCGCTTGCATATCACCTTTGTAATGGTCATAATTTAACCACCACAATGAAATGGAGGCGTTTATGAAGAAAATTGTTTTAATGGTTTTGGCAATTTCGGTAATCGTCCTTTCATTGACCCTGTTCAGTACAAGCAATGTCCAGGCTGGGTTTATTGCAACCCAAAAACCTGAAACCTGGAACACAGGAGACGAATACCAGCTCGACCTCAGCGTTGCGCCACCCCCGAACGAATGGTTGGAGGCCCCCTATAAGGGCGTGGAGGTCACCGAACCCGGGACGATTTGCCATCCGTTCAGAAAAGGCACATACGGATGGACCGGATCGATCTATCAACTGGTCGATGGCAACTGGGTGAAGCTCCCCACGACCCTGGCGTGGATCCCCAACGAAGAAGGGACTTTCACTGCCTGCGCAGTCGCTCCCGCCCCCGGGAAATATGCTTTCTTCGGTTATTATGACCCGGCACTCGCTCCGGCGAAAAAAGAGGCCGAGCACCAATAACCACGAAAATATCTTCTTTGGTATATAAAGGCACTCCGTTTTCGGAGTGCCTTTATGATTGCCTGTCTTTCGATAACAAATAAAACCGTGACTGGAAAAATGTAATCCTCTGATAGGATTTTTTCGAGATTCTTGTTATATAATCCATACTTTTAAGAACTCTAGCTCTATCACCTGAGTCACCTCTATCAATCTTTTCCCCAACTTCGTATCCATGCTTGGTTAACTAGATGATAAATATATTGTCAATGCGTGAATCACATTTATGCTTAAGAGGATCCAAACTAAAGTGATAACCGAGACGCATGTCAAAATTGATGTGCAAAAATCGCATGGTAACCATTTCATTTGGTTGTCAGAGTTGTTTTCATAGTCATTTAATTGTGGGTAATCTGATTTACCGACTGCAGGTAATGATGTGTGGTTTAGGGGTGTTTGAAATTAATAATATATAATTGATACTGATAAAAAATATGGGAGGAAAAATGGCCAAATCTGTTGGTTTCTGGTCTTATGCACGTAAAGACGATAAAGCTGAAAAAGGAAGAATCTCGCAACTTGCCCAAGACATAGTAGAACAATATGAAATGCTAACAGGAGAATCAATTTCAATTTATATTGATACAGAAGAAAACAAGTGGGGTGGTAAATGGCGTGAAAACATAGATACAGCGCTTTCCGAAGTTGTGTTCTTTATTCCTGTTATTACACCACGTTATGTTCAAAGTGCCGAGTGTCGGCGAGAAATTCAATACTTCATTCATGGTGCAGAAAAATTAGGATTGAAAGACCTTGTTTTACCCTTATTGTATGTTGATTTTGAGGAGTTCCATAATAAAGATTCTTCTGATGCGCTGATTAAGTTGATCAATGAATTTCAATGGGTAAATTGGACAGAAACCAGATTCTTTGAACTTACCTCAGAAGGTTACAGACGTGGGGTTAATAAACTTGCACAGCGTCTTGTCGAAGCCAATCGGCAAATTGAAAGCAAACCAGTTGATATTTCACAAATTTGTGTCGAAGGTGAAAATGCGGTTCATATCAAAGAAGAGCCGGGATTAATTGATATTTTAGCGGAAACAGAAGAAGCATTCCCTAAAGTAACTGAAATAATGAGTGAGATAACAAAACAAACAAAAATAATTCAAACTTTCATGCAAAAAACTACCGAAGATGTAAACAAAGCTGATAATTCTGGAGCTGGTTTTGGCGGGAGGTTACTAATATCAAAACGTCTCGCAAAAGAACTAGAAAATCCTGTTAATTCAATTTGGGAATTATGCAATGATTACTCTATACAAATATACAAAATTGACCCTGGTATAAGATTACTAATTGAACGAGCCCCCAAGGAAATTATCCAACACCCTGAGAATGCAAAGAATTTTAACGATCTGTTTATTAGCATTGGAAAGTTTCGTGATGCAACCAATTTTGCGTTCTCGAAAACCGTGGAATTCGTAGAGATAAGTGAAAAGATAGGTGATCTTTCGCGAGATCTTCGGCCAGTATTGCGTCGATTAAAACTCGGTTTACAAGTAATGGTAGACACAAAGAAGATAATAGAAAACTGGGTTGACTTAATAAATCAGTGTTCAATAAAATAAAAGGGTGTTTCCTCAATTTTTTTTTGCGAGTTTACCACTCACACGATGGTGATTAATTTTTTGAGCAACAAGTAGAGATTTTCCATCAATAGTGTTAGGTGCAGAACAATAGAATTTGCCGGAAACAGACAATTTTCTCCTTTTTCAATCAATGACATGTGCCATTTCTCCGTTATACTTGGGATGCGATCCTTACCTAATGGAGCATTGACATGAAATTTCTCATCACCGGCGGAGCCGGATATATTGGCAGCACCATCGCTTCAGCCCTCGAAGAGGCCGGGCACACCCCCGTGATCCTCGACTCGCTCGTCACCGGGCGCGAGGAGTTCACCCGCGGACGCATCTTCTACCAGGGCGATATCGCCGACGAAGCTCTGGTGACGAAGGTCTTCACCGAGCACCCCGATATCCAGGCCACGGTGCACTGCGCTGCCCTCATCATCGTGCCCGAGTCCGTTTCGGCGCCCTTCGACTATTACCTCGATAACGTTTCCAAATCGCTGGAGTTTTTCAATACCCTGCGTAAGCTGGGCAAAGGCAAGGTTGTCTTCAGTTCCTCCGCCTCGCTCTACGACGTCGTCCCCGGCTGGATGGTTACCGAAGAAGCGCCGCTCAAACCCTCCAGCCCCTACGCGCGCACCAAGTACATGATGGAGATGATCCTCAAGGACTTCTGCGCCGCCTACGGCATGAAGGGCATCGCGCTGCGCTATTTCAACCCCATTGGTGCGGATCCAAAAATGCGCTCCGGACTCTACGTGGCCAACCCCACCCACGTACTCGGCAAGCTGGTCGAGACCGCCCAGGGACGGCTGCCGGTCTTCCAGATCACCGGGACGAAGTACACCACCCGCGACGGCACGGGTATCCGCGATTACATCCACGTTTGGGACCTGGCCCGCGCCCACGTGCAGGCGCTGGCCGATTTCGACAACGTCTTCCAACGCGCCGGCGACCCCAAGGACAACTACCTGGTCATCAACCTGGGCACAGGAAGGGGCGTGACCGTCAAGGAACTGGTCGCTGCGTTTGAAAAAGTTTACGGCCAGACCATCAACAAGGTCGAGACCGATCCCCGCCCCGGCGACGTGGCCGGCTCGTACTGCAACGCCGACACCGCCAAACGCCTGCTCGGCTGGCAGGCCGAACTCCCCATCGAGCAGGGCATCTCCGACGCGCTCAAGTGGGACGAAAGGCGAAGTCAGTTATTAGGGCTCAGTAAACAGTAATCAGGAAAATCGAGAGTCGAGAATAGAGAGTAGAGAAAAGAGAATCGTAAATACAGGGTGCGGCGGTAATATGCTTTACAGGAAATTGATAAAAATTCTTGGCAGGTTCTTATTACCACAATTATCACAAACGCAACTTCAATCCTTTTTCAAAGGAAATATTTATAGTCTGTAATATTTAACGGAATCTAAAGGAGGTAATACAAATGAAAAAAGTTAAAGACTACACAATTTCTGTTGATGTTCATGTAACAAAAGATGATGAAGATAACGCGAAAAGATGGTATTCGTTGACAATTCATGGTCATCCTCTAACTGAAAATAATGAACCTGTTGAATTTGCGTTGTCAAATTGGAGAGAGTCGCAAGTAACAAAAGTTGGAAATGCTTTGTTAGAGGCAATTTGGAATGTAGTAGCTGAAAAAGACAAATCATTTTGGGAAAAATGATCGTTAAGTACCAAATTTTTTTTACAAAGCAAAATAGTAATATACAGACAAGACATGAGTATTATCTCGCTAGGTTTAAACATAGAATCTTCGTCGAAGAACCTGAAGAAACATACACCGGGTTTATCTATATTCGCAATAACTAGTGATTAATCTCCACCACCAGCGTCTCCAGATCGGCGTCCATATCGGCGAAGGTGGTTTTGGACTTGAGGTCGATCTCGAGTAATCTGCGGTGAATGCCGCGCAGCTGCGCCATGCTGAAGCGGCGCGCCTGGTTGGTGTATTTGCCCACCTGGTTGTTGAAGATCACCTTGCGGTCGACCAGCACTTTAAGGTCCTCGCGGGTGTCGAGCGCCTCGCGCACCTGCAGCAGCTGGCGCATTCGGTGGCTGAGCGCGCCCAGGATGACCTCGGGGGGGTCCTGTTCGAGCAGTTGGTGCATCAGTGACTGTGCTTCTTTGACACGGCCTTCCATCAGCGCGTCGAGCATCACGAACACGTCGGCCGAGCCCTCGACAGAGACCAGCTCGATCACGTCTTTGGCGGTGATGGCGCGCGCGAAATTGACGTACATCAGCAGCTTGCCGATCTCCTGGCTGGCGATGCTGGTCTCGTTGCCCACATGCACGGTCAGCTCGTGGGCCGCGTCGGGTTCGATCTTGCCGCCCTGGCGCTTGACTTCGGCGATCACCCAGGCGTCCATTGCTTTTTCGTCAGGCAGGGCAAAGGCGAGCACCTCGATCGTGTCGGCATGCGCCGCCGCCCACTTCATCAGCCAGTGAGTCTCGTTCAGTGTTTCCCATACCTGCATCCAGCGCCCGTCGCCGTCTTTGCGCCACTTGGTGTGGTCATCCACGGTCAACACCAGGTGGTTGGTGGGGGGCAGGGATTCGAGCAGTTTGGTGAACTTTTCGGTTTTGGATTTGTCGATCTTCGTCAGCGCGCTGTCGACCACGATCCAGCGCGCGCCGCCGAAGAAGGGCAGGGTGGCCGCCGCGGTCTGGATGTCTTCGAAAGACGCCAGTTTACCGTCGAGGCGGGTGGTGTTCATGTCCACCTCGGCCGGGTCGCCGGCTGCCGCCAGCATCTCCTTGATGCGGCGCGACAGACTGAAGTTGTCATCGCCGTGCAGCAGGTGGATGTGTTTCGCGCCGTTTTCCGGGCTCATGCGCCTGTGCCGCTTTCCAATTCAGAGAGGATACCGTCAGCGGTAATCACCCGGTGCGCGATGATCTTGCCGCGTTCGTAGCGCACCACCTGCGCAATGTGCAGCCCGCCGGGAACGCCGCAGGTGGTCACCTTTTCCTGCACCTTCGGTCCAAGCGGCGCCGCCAGGATCACCGCGCCGGTGACCAGCGCGATCACCCAGGGCAGGCGGTCGAGCCGCTTCTTCCAATTATTGCCGCTGCCGAGCATGGCCAGCCAGGCCAGCCCGCCGGCGATCACCCCGGTGGTGGCGGCGTTGGTGCCGCAGTTGGGGTGGATGGCCAGGTTGTGCTGCCCGCCGTTCATGCGAGCCAGGGCATCCTTGATCGTCAAGGTCAGTTCTTCGGTGTCGATGTTGCCGATGATCCAAAAGCCGTTGATATCCGAATGCCCGGCATAGGCCCGGTTGGGGTGCGCCTTGTTCAACAGGTTGATAGTGGCGTGTTCCAGTCCGTGGTTGCGGCGGACTTTGGAGATCGGCGCCAGTTCAAGGGGGTTGAAAGCATCTGTCATTTTTTACTCCATCTGCCTGCTTATTCTTCCAGCAGGGCGAATTTCAATGCTTCACGCAGCGAGCGCGCCTCTTTGATCTCGATGCCGTTGGGCAGCGCCTCGCCGTGGCTGATACGGTGCGGGATGATCGCGGTCTTGAAGCCGAGCTTGGCGGCTTCACGCAGGCGGGCGTTCATCTGTCCCACCCAGCGCAGCTCGCCCGAAAGGCCCACCTCGCCGATAAGCACGGTATCGGCACGCACCGGCACGTCGCGGAAGGAGGAAGCGATCGACGCGGCCACGGCCAGGTCGGCCGCCGGTTCGTCGATGCGCAGCCCGCCCACCACGTTGGCGAAGACGTCCTGCTCTCCCAGGCGCAAGCCCAGGCGGCGCGTCAGCACCGCGGTGAGCAGCAGCAGCCGGTTGAAATCCACGCCGTTGGGGGTGCGGCGCGGATTGCCCTGGTTGGAGGGGCTGGTGAGCCCCTGGATCTCCACCAGCAGCGGACGCGTGCCTTCCATGGTGACGGCCACGGCGGAGCCCGGAGAATTGATCATGCGCTCGGCCAAAAACGCCTCGGAGGGATTGGAAACCTCGATCATGCCGCGCTCGCGCATTTCGAACACGCCCACCTCGGCGGTGGCGCCGAAACGGTTTTTCACCGAGCGCAACAAGCGATAAGACTGGAAGCGGTCGCCCTCCAGGTAGAGGACGGTATCAACAATGTGTTCGAGCACGCGCGGACCGGCAATGACGCCCTCCTTGGTGACGTGACCGATAAGAAAGACGGCCATGTTACTGCTTTTGGCCAGCTCGCGCAGCCGGTTGGCGCACTCGCGCACCTGGCTGACCGACCCGGCCGTGGAATTCATGTCCGGAAGGTAAACGGTCTGAATGGAATCGATCACGAGGATGTCCGGTTTGACCGAATCCACCTGTTGCAGTACAGCGTCCAGGTTGGTTTCGGTGAGCAGCAGCAGTTCTTCGCTGAAGGGCTTGTTTTCTTCGCCGGCCAGGCGGGTGAGTCGCAGGGCGCGCATCTTGATCTGGCGCTCCGACTCTTCGCCGGAGACGTAGAGCACCTTCAATCCCTTTTGCCCTTTGGCAGACGGGGTGGTGATCTCCAGCGCCATTTGCAGCAGCAGGGTGGACTTGCCGATGCCCGGGTCGCCGCCGACAAGCACGATGGAGCCGGGCACGACGCCGCCGCCGAGCACGCGTGCGAACTCCCCGATGGGCAGCGGGATGCGTTCCTCGGCGTCCCCGGCAATATCGGCCATGCGTTTGGGCGCTGAACGGGCGTTCAGGCCGCGCACAGCGGTTTTGGCAGGCGACGAGGTATCTTCGATGACCTCTTCAACCATTGTGTCCCAGCCGCCACAGGAGGGGCATTTTCCCAGGGGGCGCGGCGAGGTTCGTCCGCACTGCTGGCAGACATATTGGGTGATCAGTTTAGGCATAAGGGTATTATACCTGCGGGTGAAAAATCCGGTTCACGATGCTTCCCAAGGAAAAACCCTTGGCATTTTTTGGCAAAATTGTGTATAGTAGTAGTGTGACTCTGAGAAGATTCACTGACATGAAAGGAGTAAAAAATGGGAGACAAAGGTAAGGCAGATAAAGGTGGTCGTGAAGACCGTAAGAAACCGAAAATGACGATCAAGGAGAAACGAAAAGCAAAAGAGGAAAAGAAGAATCAGAAATCTACAGTCACCACGGCGTGATCCGTGACGTTTGATTAACAAAAATCCGGCTTGAACGATCAAGCCGGATTTTTTTATTCAGTCGGATTAGTTGGAGCTGTCCAGGTCCAATACTGCGTTGATCGATTTGCTGAGATTCTCCCACTTGAGGAAGGCATTCAAGTCATTCTGTATGGCTTTGATGACAAAACCAATCACGGCCGCATCATCAACGAACCCCGCCAGGGGGAGCCAGTCGAAGATCAGATCGATCGGCGAGACGAAATAGAGGATCGCCACCACCACCAGCACGATCGATCCCCACGGTACCACCGTGTACTCCCGGCGAATGTATGCCTGGAACATGCGGACGAGCGCTTTTAAAGAATTCCAGACTTCTGCCAGTGGCCCCTTGTTCTCTTCCTTGCTGTTGGCTTTTTTGATGGCCTGATCAAGCAGCTTCTTCGATTTATCGGGATCCTTCAAATAATCTTCAGCTTTGGTCTTGTTGCGGCTCACCTCGCGAGCAATGGTTCCCTGGGAGGGAGTAATGGATTCATCAGTCATACTTATTCCTTCTCTACTAATTGATTCTTTTGAACAATAAAACGATCAACAATGGCAATCCGATCAGGAGGGTGCCGGATATCACCAATGTTATAGATGCATTATAGCCTTGATTGATGCCTTTTAACCACGAAGATCGCCTGCCGGATTCCTGTCTCGTACCGGGTGTGTGTGCAGCGCCAGAACCCGGATTGGGTCCGAAGCGGGGTTTGCCGATCCTGACCAGCAAACCAAACAAGCACAGGATCGATCCGCTGATGAAGAAGCTGTCGCTGAATTGCGCCGTGGTCCGCCAGCCAGCCGCTCAACCAACCAGACCCTCGATAATGCCGATCGCCAGGGTCAACACTGCGGCTGTGGCCGCGATAGATGCGAATCTTCTGCTTTTCTTCTCGTCTGGTCCCTTCCCGCCAGCCTGTTCTTTACTCAACGTTCCTCCTGCCGATCCTGTTTCGATCGGCAATTCATCCAATTAAAGATCGCGGCTGTAGACCGCTTTTGGGGGTATGGTTTTTCAGAAAGATAATAACAGATGAATGTTAATCCTGAATAAGTAAACACTGCAAAAGATGAGTGGGAAAATTACGAGCCTGAAAATTCTTTGATGTAGCAACGCCTTCGTTTATGCTGCCTTTTATCGAATACCCGCCATTGGATCTGCACGTTCTGGTCGTTTTCCAGTTCCGGATTGGACTCCACTGTCTTGATGCCGAACTCATGGAAATATTGCACCATAGCGGTCATGATCACGGCAGCTATCCCGATCCCCGCATACTCTTCCTTAACACCGTGCAGTAAAAGCTCAGCCCGATCATTGACCATGATGGATTTTATGATACTGAAATAATCTTTCAGTTGAAATCTGTTCCATCTGCTTTGCAGCGCTTTCGATAGCGAGGGGTAGCTGATGCTGAACGCGGCGACTTCATCTTTCTCGTTGAGTATTACCGCGATGAATTTATGGTCTGATAGGGGATAGAAGAAATCCATGTAAACCTGGATTTGCTTATTACTCAATGGCACAGATCCGGGTTTGTTCCCGTAAACTTCGTTCACCATCCCAAATATCTGATCCTTGTACGGCAAAAGCGCGCGCTTATTTTTAACATTTAAAATATGTAGGTGGTTGTTCTTAAGGATCTGATCCACTCTTTTGATAAAATCCTGATCCAATTTATCGGGGACCTGGATCAGATATTCCAGCCAATCGAATTCCTTGCCGAAACCCAACGCTTCAAGATGGCGTGGGTAGTATGGCTGGGAACAATTCGCCATCATGGTGCCCGTTTCATTGAAACCCTCTACCAGGAACCCGTTGCGGTCGAAATCGGTAAATCCCAGCGGCCCATGAATGGCGGTCATTCCTTTCTCAAGCGCCCATTTCTGCACCGTTTCGATCAACGCTGCCGATACTTCTGGGTCGTCGATGAATTCCAGCCAGCCAAAGCGCAGATATTTCCGGCCTTCTTTGGCAATATGCGCGTGGTTCAGGATGGCGGCCACCCGGCCAACCACCTTGTCCTCTTTAAAGGCAAGGAAGTACTTTACCTCGCAATATTCAAAAGAGGGATTCCTGTCCTTGTCGAGCAATCTCATTTCTGCCTGATAGGGGAATGGTACCCAACAAGGATTGTCTTTATACAATTTGCTGGCAAATTGCACAAACTTTCCAAGATCTTTTCTGGTTTTTACTTCCTTAACAATCACATCCACTGATCAACTCGCGTTAATTGATGAGTATCAATATTACATGGTTTGTTCTTTCGCGCAAGTAAAAATTCTTCCTTGTTACAGATTACTTATATCCCTAAAATAAAATCCCCGAAAGACGGCTTTCGGGGATGATTGATTCAAGGGAAAGAAATCATTTTCCAGCAATCAATGCGGCTTCTTCGATCCAGCCAGCCAGGGAATCTGGCGTGGAATACTTGTACGCCTTGAAGCCGTTATCAGCGATCTGAGATGGGATGTCGCCGGGAGCGTCCAGACCCCCGTCCTGGTTGGGCAGCTGATGGATCTGCACCGCCACCAGACCATTGCCATTGGCTAGTGACTGGTAGATCTCATAGTTGATGTACTTACGGCTCACGGCGCCTTCGGTGATGAAAACCACCGTAACCGTCGTCCCTTCAATGGCCCTGTCGATCATCTCCTTGATCTCCAGGTCGCCCTTGACCTTTTGCTCATCCCATTCGGTGGAATCGACGAAACCTGCCGCTGCAGTGGGGATAATACCGGACAGGTTTTTGACGATCAAACCTACTTTGTAGACATTCTTGTAATCAAAGCTGAAGAAAACACGACGCGGCATAAAGCAGCCTCCTGTGGATTTTCTGATCTGATTTCCGTCCTTGTTCAAGCAAGAGCATTATACATCAAGGCTGTGAAAAATACTCTGCCCTGAGCGCAGTCAGATCAACATCCGTATGGCGGGAAAGTATCTGCCAGAAATCGCTCGCGGCGGCCAGACCAAGGTGGTCCGCGTTTCCGCGCTCGTGAATGATAGTGAAATAGTCGCGCAGAAAGGCCATGAAGGCTTCATCGCCAACCTGCTGGCGGATCGCCTCCAGGCATTCCACTCCGCGCAGGTAGACAGCATTCACGTAGGGGCGGAAGTGCCAGTATTCGTAAATGGTGCTGTCCACCCATCCTGTCGGCTCGAAATACCTGACGCGGGTTTCCCACCACCAGTTGACCAGGTCAGGGTATTCATTCTCGTAGAAGAGCAATTCGCTATAGGCAGCCAGCGCTTCATCCAGCCAGGGTTCGTCAGCCTGGTCGCTGCCCACCATGCCGTACCACCACTGGTGCGAAGTCTCGTGCACTGAGATCGCTGTCAGGTAGCTGCTGGGCAACCCCTCATAGGCATTAAAATACTCCCTGCCCAGATAATGCAGGCCATCATATTCCATGCCGTCGGCAAAACCCGCCTCCACGATCGTCAGGC
>CAYWCH010000012.1:0-20707 GCA_964456715.1 uncultured Anaerolinea sp.
CGGTGCCGCCGTGTTTTGTGGGACTGGATTGATAGCATCCATTAATGAACAGGAAGGCACAAGGCAGCAAACCAAAAGGACAAGAATCATCAGTCTGACTTTGGAATAAAATCTCATTTGTTTTCCCTCCAAGTGACCTCAGTTTTTAGATGCAAAGAAATGCTTTATCGATCATCCCCAGATTGTCATAATTTCGGCTGTCATAAACAAAGATTCCACTTTTGTGTGTTGCGTTCGGATGATAACCTTAAAAATAATGAATCCTGAACCTGTCATTCTTCTAAACTTGTAAACGGATCTCCAACTTTTTCAGCTGACCATACAAGAATAATAGAAGTATATATCAGCAAATATGCCGGGTCAATTTTTGTATTCAATTGATTCGTCCTATTCATAACAGTAAGTTGCGTTCTGTCGGAAAATGATTCGTCGGATGGAGCGTAGTGAATTTATGGTGCAATTCCCCAAATTTGGACCAATCCCTCTAATGTACGGAGAGCAATCAGAGAACCATCCGGAGAAAATGTGATATCCATAACATCATTGGTCTTCTGTACAATCTGTCTCAAAACGCTTTGATCTGATGTATTAAGCAAGAAGATCTTTCCATCTTCTGCACCAGCAGCCAACAGCTTTCCGTCAGGCGAAAACGCATAACTTCGAATAAACGTGGAAGGTGTAATAAAAGCGGGGAGAAGATCATCATCCATGATCACCCATGTCCAAACAGCCACACTGTCCACCAAAAATACTACATTCTTTCCATCGGGTGTGAAGCCCACAGACCGAAATTCGTGGAGTTTACCATGAGGGAACCGCTGAATGATCCAGTATCTGCCAGTATCCAACCACCAGGCAATTGCAGACAGATCTTCACCAGTGGAGGCCAGCATGGTGCCATCCGGTGAAAAAGCGACTGAGTTAACATCCGCGTTATGTCTGGTAAGTACTCTTACCAAACTTCCGTCTGAATAACGTATAAGGACAATGGATTTCCCAATACCGAGAGCGAGCAATTGACCGTCTGGTGAAATCGCAAAGCAATTGGTTCCCGTTGTGTATCCGGAAATAGTTTTTACCAACAATCCGTCTTTCACGTCCCATACTTTGATCGTACCTGATGATTCAGCGATGAGCTTGCTGCCATCAGGATAAAAAGCAATACTTGCAAACGATTTGTTCTCGATGAACATCTTATCGGCCATCAAATGAACATCGTAAATATAGATGCCCAACTCAGTGTCAACCGCCAGGAGAGTTCCATCCGGTGAGAAAAGCACCTGGTATGCCCCATCGATTTTCAGGCTGCCCAATAGTACAAGCTGATCGACATTTTCAGGTTCGATCTTTTCAACAGGCATCGGCAAGGGTGTCCCTTCACTCACTGCCGGAAATTGCGTTGGGGTTTGTGTCGGGGTCAAAGTTGAGATATTGGTCAAACCCACTACTGGAGTCTCAGAAATCGGCGTATTCGTAGATTGCACCCGGCAAGCAGACACCAAGCAAAAGGCAATGACCATTGCAATGCATACTTTCAAGAAATGTGTTTTTTTCATCAGAAATCCCCTATCAAATTACACCTACAGAGCAATACCCCAAATTTGCACTGAACCTGAAAAATCACAAACAGCAATTACAGTACCATCTGGAGACAAACCAAGACACATTACGCTCTCTGTATTTGTATCAATAGTTAATAATTGCTTACCAGTAGAGATTTCAAAGAAATAAACTTTTCCTTCAGAATCGAATCCATATATCTTTGCATCAGGAGAGATAAACGAGGCCTTACTTGTGAAGAAGCTGATGAAATCTGAGGTTCCTTCTTCATTTGTCTCCCAAAGGCGAACCAAACCATACACAGGAAAATCAACCCAGTAAACTCCATCTTCAGAATGAATTGGAGCATTATCGTCATAATCGAAATCAAGTATCGTATTCCCTGTTGACACTTCAGAAATAATCACTGCTTTTTCAAATCCTGAAATACCACCGAAGGTAAGCAAGTATTTACCATCTTTTGAGAATTGCGCAAATTGCGCAAAATGGTGATATTTATTTATTGCACGAAATAAACTCCCATTTTCCACATTCCAGATTTTTACCGAAAAATCGTATGAAGCTGCTGCCAATAATTGCCCGTCTGGGGAAAAATCCAAACTACTGATACCATTTTTATATCCAAACATCTTGTGGAGTAATGTGCCATCTGAGACATTCCAAGTTGATACCTGCCGATCCAATAAACCACCAGAAGCTAGAATTGTTCCGTCAGGTGAGAAATCAAGTGCATTGATATACGAAGATTCACTCCCCACCCATTTTCCTGTGGATGCTCCATTCTCAAGGTCCAAAATCTTTAATATGCCGGTTATGGAACCAGTTGCCATAAATCGGGAATCAGGCGAGAAAGCAACACTCACATAATCAGGATAAAAACCTTGTATATCCATGAGTTTTTTCGCGCTTGTTAAACTCCAAAGCACGACTTGATGATCACTAGATATTGAAATCAATACATCATTCTCAGATGAAAATTTCAACCTATCAATGGGTAATTTCTCGTTAGAAAATGTCCCGACACTTTTTTCTGTTTCCATATCCCAAAGGGTAATGTCTCCTTTTTTCAATCCAGTAACAAGGAATTGTCCATCTGATGAAAATGCAATCGAATCCACAATGTCATACTTTGCAATGTTAATGGGTAACAAACCCCCGCCAGTGGCATTATAGAAAACTAATTCACCTTCAGTAGTTATGAAAGTCAATATCCTTCCATCTGGAGAAAATGAAGCTCTTCTCACCGACGCCGCTTTATCTAATTTCCATTTATTTGCTCTGTTTTGTTGAATATCCCAAATTGTGATAACCCCTTCGCTGGAAAAAGTGGCGATTCTTTTGTTGTCATAGGAAATTACAAAACTGCTGATCTCCCCACTTTTTATGGTTTGCACTTGTCCACAACCAGACGTTTTCCTGATAAAAATTTCTCCTGTCTCAAAAGTGTAGTACGCAAAATATGCTCCATCAGGAGAAAATTGCATGTGCGACAATATCGGTGTTTTCCCCGAGCATTTATTTTTTACACCATCCTCTGTTATAGTAAATATGGTGAAACTTATTAAACTGTTAGTCATTCCAACAAGCTCACCATTAGGGAGGTACTTTACCCGATCAATTTCACTGTAATTCAAGTGCAATAATTCTTGTCCAGATAATCCATTAAAAAAATAGATTCCTGTTGAAGATGAGAGAATAATCTTCTTCTTATCCGGTGAGAGGATCACATCATTAACATAACCATTCCCCCATTTAGCGAGCAATCTTACTTGCGATAAATTGTCAATCGTTATTGGAACTGTCGGTTTCGAATAAGGTTTTGCAGTCGCTTCAATAAGTTCTTGTGCTGAAGTGGGTAATGAAGTAATAGTAGGTTTTTGAGTTGCAGTTAGCAGCGGTATTGTTGGTGTTATTATCTTGGCTGTTGTTGGTATCCACTCCTCCGCTGATTGCGCAGGTTGACCACATGATGCCAGTAAGCTCAAAATGAAGCACATGGTAATGATCGTCATCAAATGCAATCTTCTCAACATGGATTACCCTCCCAAAAAACATGCATAACGTAATCAAAGTATAATGCCAACTTGATCCCCAAACAATGAACCGAAAACCTCCATAAATTTGACTTCCCTTCCCCCACCGCTTACAATCAAAAACGAGGTATAAACAATGACGCTGTTATCCAATATCAAATACTACAATGACAAAGACCAACTCATCGATGGCCAGGTTTTGATCGAAGCCGGCAAGATCACTGCGATCGGCGAACGCATCTCAGACTCCCCGACCCTGGACGGTCAGAAGATGACCCTGCTGCCCGGATTCATCGACCTGCACACACACGGCGCACTCGGCCACGAAATCATCGGCATCGACGAGGCCGGCCTGCAGGAACTGACCCTCTTCTACGCCCGTCACGGCGTGACCGACTTCCTGGCCAGCCCGTGGACCGCGCCGCGCCAGGCCATCACCGATTCTCTCAACGTGATCCGTAATGTGATGGGGCACGAGCAGGGAGCGCGCATCCTCGGCGCCCACCTGGAGGGTCCGTGGCTGAACACGGTCTTCTGCGGCGCCCAGGATAAGAATTTAATCCGCAGCGCCGACCTGGAGGAAGCCCTGTCTCACCTCGACAGCGGCATTGTCAAATTGGTGGCAGTGGCACCCGAGCTCGAAGGCAACCGCTGGCTCATCGAAGAATGTAAACGGCGCGGCATCACCGTATCCGCCGGGCACACCAATGCCACCTATGCTGAGATGCAGCAGGCCGTCCAACTCGGAGTGCGCCAGGTGACGCATTGCTTCAACGCCATGCGTCCACTCAACCACCGCGAACCCGGCGTGGTCGGTGCTGCCATGACCATGCCCGAGATCAAATGCGAGCTGATCGCCGATAACATTCACGTCAACCCGGTGGTGATGAAGTTGCTGCTCGACGTCAAAGGACCGGAAGGCGTGATCCTCATCAGCGATTCCATCAGTGCCGCGGGGATGCCCGACGGTGATTACAGCTTTGAGGGTATGCCGGTGCGCATTGTCAACGGCGCGGCCCGCCTTGCAGATGGCACCCTGGCCGGCTCGACTCTGACGATGGAACGCGCGCTGGCCAATTTCATCCAGGCCACGTGGCATCCGCTGGCGGATCTGATCCCCTGCAGCTCGTTGAACGCGGCCGCAGCGATCCATCTCGATTCGCAAAAAGGGAAAATCGCGATCGGTTACGACGCCGATCTCATCCTTGTGGATCAGAACTTGCATGTAAAATTAACCATGGTGGGCGGTAAAACCGTCTACACTGAGCTCTAACGGGATGTTAACAGGATTCTACGAATTCTCTTAGGCGGTAAATGCTATAATCACCAATAATTTAGTATTTAGTTCTGTTTAAGGACGGAACCCATTATGATGAGATTTGACCGATTCACTGAAAGAGCACAAGAAGCCGCCCAACGTGCCACGGAGATCATCCAGCGCTACGGGCATAACCAGATCGATACCGAACACTTTTTACTGGCGCTGATCGAGCAGCCCCAGGGCATGGTTTCGCAAGTCCTTGAAGTCTTGAAGATCGACCCGCAAATCCTGGCCGAACGCCTGGATTACATCCTCAAGACCAGCCCCAAGGCCAACATCTTTGGCGGGGGCGGCGCCGGGCAGATATTCATCACCCCGCGCGTCAAACGTATCATCGATCTGGCCAATGAAGAAGCCAGCCGCTTGAAGGATGAATACATCTCGACCGAGCACATCTTCCTGGCCATCTTGAGCGAAAAGAACACACCGGCAGCCCGCCTGCTGGAAACCACCGGCATCACCCGCGACCGGGTGCTGGACGCTGTCACACAGTTACGCGGCGGCCAGCGCGTCACCGATCCACAGGCTGAAACCCGCTACCGTACTCTCGAGAAATACAGCCGGGACCTCACCCAGCAAGCCCGCGAAGGCAAACTGGATCCGGTGATCGGACGGGATAATGAGATCCTGCGCGTGATGCAAATCCTCTCACGCCGCACGAAAAACAACCCTGTCCTCATCGGTGAAGCCGGTGTGGGCAAGACAGCCATCGTTGAAGGGCTGGCACAAAAGATCGCCTCAGGCGACGTGCCGGAGATCCTCAGCGGCAAGAAGGTCATTTCACTTGACCTCGGTGCCATGATCGCCGGTTCTCGCTTCAGAGGTGAGTTTGAAGAGCGTCTCAAGGCCGCCATCGAAGACGTGCAGCGCTCCGCCGGTGAGATCATCCTTTTCATCGACGAGCTGCACACCGTGGTCGGTGCCGGCGCGGCACAGGGCGCCATGGACGCCTCCAACATGCTCAAACCCGCCCTGGCGCGCGGCGAGCTGCACTGCGTGGGCGCCACCACCCTGGATGAGTATCAGAAACACATCGAAAAAGACGCCGCCCTGGAACGGCGCTTCGCCCCGGTCTTCGTGGACGAGCCCTCGGTGGACGACACGATCAAGATGTTGATGGGTCTGCGCGACAAGTATGAAGCCCACCACAAGGTACATTTCTCAGATGACGCCCTGGTGGCTGCCGTCAAGCTCAGTTCACGCTACGTCTCCGATCGCCGTCTGCCGGACAAGGCCATCGACCTGATGGACGAAGCCGCAGCCAAGTTGCGTGTGGCTCTGTACTCCTTGCCGCCTGATCTGAAGAAGATCAAGAGCGAGCTTGACAAACTCAAGGCGGAAGAGGAACAGGCCGGCGTGGAACGCGATTATGAGCGAGCCGCCCACATGAAAGCGGAACGTTTACGAACGGAAGAAGAATTTAAAACGAAACGCGATACCTGGGAAGCCGAACACAAACTGGACGAGGTGGTGGATGTGAACGACATCGCTGGCGTTCTGGCGCAATGGACGGGCATCCCCGTGAGTCAAATGATGGAAACCGAAGCGGAACGCCTGCTGCAAATGGAAGACCGCCTGCACGAACGCATCATCGGGCAGGATGAGGCCATTCATGCGGTGGCAGACGCCATCCGCCGGGCCCGTTCGGGTATGAAGGACCCGCGCCGCCCGATTGGTTCGTTCATCTTCATTGGTCCTTCCGGCGTTGGCAAGACCGAACTGGCCAAGGCGCTGGCCGAGTTCATGTTCGACGATGAAGACGCGCTGGTGCGCATCGACATGAGCGAATACCATGAGCAGCACACCGTGTCACGCTTGTTCGGTGCTCCTCCGGGTTACGTGGGTTACGAGGAAGGCGGTCAATTGACCGAAGCCGTCCGCCGCCGCCCCTACCGGGTGGTACTCTTTGATGAAATCGAAAAGGCGCATCCGGATGTCTGGAACGCGCTGCTGCAGATCCTTGACGACGGCCGTCTGACCGATGGCCAGGGCCGCGTGGTTGACTTCCGCAACACCGTGCTGATCATGACCAGCAACCTGGGCACGGAATTCGTAAGGCGCAACGGCGCGTTGGGATTCATCCAGAAGGATGAGACCAACGAGGAACGTGAAGCGCACGACAAGATCGAGAAGGCGCTCAAGACCACCTTCCGGCCCGAGTTCCTCAACCGCATTGACGAGATCATCATGTTCGCCCCGTTGACCCTTGAGCAAATGCAAGAGATCGTCGACCTGCAGATGAAAGAGATCCGCAGCCGTCTCGAGGAGCACGGTTTGAAGGTGGAGTTGACCAAGGCCGCCCGCGAATGGTTGGCCTCGGAAGGCTATGACCAGAACCTCGGCGCCCGCCCGCTCAAACGCGCCTTGCAGAAATACGTCGAGAGCCCGCTTTCTATCAGCCTGTTGAGCGGCGAATATGCCACCGGCGACGTGGTCATCGTGGACCTGGACGCCGAGAAGAAAGAGATCTATTTCAAGAAAAAAGAGACTAAGAAGTAATTCAAAGGCCACCCGGATGAAGGGTGGCCTTTTACTTTAATTGACAGTCCTAAATTCAGTTGTTATACTTACCATTCTGATATTCAAAAGATTGGAGGAGCTCAATGAAAAAAGCTCTGATCACCGGCATCACCGGTCAGGATGGTTCTTACCTGGCCGAACTGCTACTCTCAAAGGGATACGAAGTTCACGGCATCATCCGCCGCGCCAGCACATTCAATACCCGTAGAATCGATCATATCTACCACGACCCGCACCGCAATGGTGAGGACGTCAAGCTGTTCCTGCATTATGGCGACATCGCCGTCATCGAAAGCCTTATGGACGTGATCTACAACGTCCGTCCGGATGAGATCTACAACCTGGCCGCACAGAGCCATGTGCGTGTGAGCTTCGATATGCCCGAATACACCGGCGATGTGACCGGACTGGGCACCATTCGTATCCTCGAAGCCATCCGCCGCAGCGGATTCCCCGAAAGGTTCTACCAGGCATCATCGAGTGAAATGTTCGGCGCTGCCAAGCCGCCGCAGAATGAACTGACCCCGTTCGAGCCGCGCAGCCCGTATGCCGCGGCCAAGGTCTACTCTTACTGGGTGACCCGCAATTACCGTGAAGGTTACAAGCTGTTTGCCAGCAACGGTATTCTCTTCAACCATGAATCCCCGCGCCGCGGCGAGACCTTCGTAACCCGCAAGATCACGCGCGCCCTGGCAGCCATCAAAGCCGGTAAGCAAAGTCACCTGTATCTCGGCAACCTTGATTCCAAACGCGACTGGGGATATGCCCCCGAGTACGTTGAAGCGCAGTGGCTGATCTTGCAGCAGGAGAATCCGGATGATTTCGTCATCGGTACCGGTGAATCGCACACGGTGCGCGAATTCCTGGATGAGACGTTCGGGTATGCTGGATTGGACTGGAAAAAATACGTTGAGATCGACCCGCGCTACTTCCGCCCCACCGAGGTCGATTACCTTTTGGCTGACCCATCCAAATCGCGCAAGCAATTGAATTGGGAGCCCAAGGTCAAATTCCACGAGTTGGCGCGCATCATGGTTGATGCCGATTTGGAGTTGATCGGTGAAGATTGCCCGGGTGAAGGCCGCAAGATCATCGAAGATAAATTCAACGGCTGGCACAGGTGGGAACACCAGGTTGTCAGTATGGAACGGTAAGTTGATCATTCAAACCACCCCCCGGTTATAGAAGCCGGGGGGTTCTTTTTCCACTGAAAATCAAGAAATATCTGGGTGATTGGCAATTGATACTTGAATTAATAGAACACTAGTGCTATTATATTTGATATAGAAGGAGTGTTCTATTATGCAGCCACAAAAAGCCATCATCCCCGGAATTCTGCTCGGATCGTTGATCCTGATCCTCTCTGCCAGGTTATTGACCTCAACCCAACCTGCCAACGCAGCCACGGAAGAACCCAAGAAGAAGAACGCCTCCCCGGCGAGTTGTTCTCTGACCTCGCTGCCCGAATCGATCCAACCCTGGTGTATCCAGATCGAATCAACTGCAAAAAAATATGGTGTTCCAGCCAAACTGGTCGCCGCAGTGATGATGCAGGAAAGCGGCGGACAACCCGAAGTGATCTCTTCCTCTGGTGCGGTTGGCCTGATGCAGGTCATGCCATCGGATGGCATCGCTGCCAGTTTCATGTGCGCCAATGGCCCGTGTTTTGCTTCCCGGCCAACGACAGAACAACTGCTCGATCCGGAGTTCAACATTGATTACGGGGTCAAAATGTTGGCCGGGTTATTGCAGCGATACGGCAATGAACGCGACGCCTTGAAAGCCTATGGTCCATACGACGTTGAGTACTATTATGCGGATAAAGTACTGGCGATCAAAACCAATCTGCTCGAATAACTGAATCCTGACTTTACATCCCCGCCATCGGAATAACTGATGGCGTTTTTAATTCTCCGGAAGTTTTTTAAGAATACCCGATTGACTTTTCAAAAAATGGCTGTATACTATACTTTGTAAGTCTACTGGACTTACTTACCCACTATGAAAAAGTCATCTCAGGAAGAAACCAAACTTCACAACACACGCCTGATCATGCGGACGATCTATGAATCACGGACGATCAGCCGCGCTGAAGTGGCGCGCATCACCAAATTGACGCCCACCACAGTTTCTGATCTGGTCGAAGATCTGATGCGTGACAATCTCGTCGTTGAAGCCGGTACCGGTGTTTCTGTGGGCGGGAAACCCCCCACCCTGATTACCATCCCGGATGATTCGCGTCTCACAATCGGGATCGATTTGTCAGATTACGAACTCCACGGAGCCGTAGTAAACCTGCGTGGTGAAATTAAGTACGGAAAAAGCGTGAAATGCGATCATACCGGTGAGGAAGCGATCGATGTCATCAAATCGCTGATCGCTGACTTACTCAAGGAAGTTGATCCTTCATTGGTGCTCGGAATAGGGCTTGGCTCACCTGGTGTGGTTTCGATAAGGGAAGGCGTGGTCAGACGAGCCGTCAAGTATCACTGGTCCGAAGTACCACTAAAGAAAATTTTGCAGGATCAATTCAAAATTCCGGTTGTGGTTGCGAATGACAGCCAGGTTGCCGCGTTGGCCGAATATATATTTGGTCTTGACCCGAGTGAGAATAACCTGGTTCTTATGAAAGTGGGTGAAGGAATTTCAGCCGGTTTGATCATCCACGGAGAAATTTTTGATGGCGATGGTCATGGTGCCGGTGAAATCGGCCACATCTGCGTTGAACCCAATGGAATTCTGTGCCGTTGCGGGCACAGCGGCTGTTTGGAGACTGTTGCCAGTCTGCGTGCGATCTCGCAAATGACCCACGAGGTCTTCCCGGAGATCAATTTCCAGACCTATGAAGATTCCATGCCTATCCTTTTGGATGCGATCAAGAGTAATAATTCCGAGAGTGTTCAGATCATCAACCGGGTCGGTGAATACCTGGGGCTGGCCATCGCCAATATTGTTGGCCTATTAAATATTCACAAGATCGTCCTTGCCGGTCCTGTATCCGGTTTTGGGAATAACCTCATCACTCCGATAAAAGCATCGATGGAGAAGAAAACCCTTGATGCGCTATCGAATCAAACTCAAATTTTGATCTCTACACTTGGAGATAACATCGTTCAAATAGGTGCAGCTGCACTTGTACAACAATCCATACTTGGACTTTTCTAACCATTATGACTAACAATGAATACGCAATTGGTGTCGATATCGGTGGAACTAAAATTGCCAGCGTTTTGATTAATCGGAAGGGAACCGTTTATTCGAGTGACTACCGCATGACGGAAGTTGAAATGGGAAAAGCCGAAACAATCAACAGGATCCTTACGAGCATTTGTAATGTGATGCCCAAAGGTCAAGAGATCAAGGGAATTGGAATTGATATTCCCGGGTCGGTTGACCCCGAACTGGGGATCGTCGAAAATGCTGTCAACCTGGGTTGGGA
The DNA here is from genome assembly GCA_964456715.1 of uncultured Anaerolinea sp. Classification (GTDB taxonomy): domain Bacteria; phylum Chloroflexota; class Anaerolineae; order Anaerolineales; family Anaerolineaceae; genus UBA6107. The sequence goes on from CAYWCH010000012.1 coordinate 10,874, forward strand.
CCGTGTGGAATTGCGCAAAGAGCTGCAGCAATCGCTTGGCACAAAACTTCCGATTTATCTCCAACGCGATACATATGCCCAGACATTGAGCGAATTTTTCTACGGATCGGCAAAAAATCAGAAGGATTATGTCTTTATTTCCATCGGTTCCGGTCTGGGGGCTGGTGCCATGGTTAACGGGCGCTTGCTGCAAGGTTCCGATCGGGCAGCCCTTGAGATCGGTCATAAAACACTGCCTGGTCTGCAAACGCTCTGTGGCTGCGGCAAAATCGGTTGTGTCGAAACGATTCTCTCAGGACCAGGCATGATCCGCACCTTTAAGAATTTGGATTGGAATTCACAAATCGCGTCCGATCTCGCCTTGAAGGATGATCTCACCGTGCAGGATATCCTCAACGGATATTCAGCCGGTGACAAACGAGCCAGGCTCTTACTCTCGGAAGTGAGCCGTTACCTTGGCGAGATTATTTCTTCTATGATCACCATTCTAAACCCTGCCCTGGTGATCATTGGTGGTGGAACAGGGTTGGCCATTTATGACTATGTCATCTCCGAGGTCCGTGTGAATGTGGAACAAACCACATGGAAGGAAAACTATCGCAACCTTACCATCGAAAAATCCTGCCTGGATTCCAGCGCATTGGGTGCTGCATCTTTGGTTTGGTATGGATTAAACGAATGATCGAATAGACCAGTCAACACAGGAGGTAAAACGGAGCAATTAAATCGAACGCAAGAAAAACTGAGGAAATATCCTAAGGAGAAAGGTAAAAAGACATGAAGAAGTTTTCAGTATTAGCTATTTTGTTGATTGTCGCCATGGTGCTATCAGCTTGCGCTACACCAACCGCAGCTGGCACCAAGGCTCCTGCCGCAGCTGATGAAGCTGGCACGACCACGTTGAAGATCTATCTGCTTGACTATACTGCAGATACAATCGCCTGGCTTGAAAGCGAGATCAATCCTGTTTTCGAAACAGCCCACCCCGGCGTTAAAGTTGAGATCACCCAGGGTTCATGGTCTGGTTGGGATACCACCTTCGCTGGCTTCTTTGCTGCCGGCGATGGCCCCGACATCATCAACCTCGGCTCAGAAATGAACACGCTCTATGGTCCCAGCCTGGCCGATATGGATTCGTATCTTGGCGAAGCTGCCTGGCCCGAAATCACGAACTTCGGTCCCGCAATCGAAAATGCCAAGTATGAAGGCAAACTTCGCGGACTTCCCATCTTCACCGCTCCCCGCTATGTCTTCTGCCGTACCGACCTCGAAGAGGCCGGCGGCTGGACTACCGGTACCCCCAAGAGTTTCGCGGAATGGGTTGATTTTGCCAAGCAACTAACCAAGATCGATCCCGCAACCAATTCACTGACCCAACAAGCACTGGTTCCAGTCGATGCCGCTTCCATGGCTGACTGGCAATGGTGGCTCCTGGTCTACTATTCCATTGGTGGAGAACTCTACAAAGCCGACGGTACCCCGAATTTCGATTCACCCGAAGCGCTTGCGACCACCCAGTTCCTGCTCGACATGCGCCAGGCTACCTATGGCGCCTCCTCTGACGCAGTTGGTTCCCTGCCCGCCGCTACCGGCTCTGTCATCGATGTGGATGATGCCACCGGCGCGAGCAACGGCGCAGTCTGCCTGGCCCATTCTGGTTGGGCTGCCCCTGCCTTCGATCGTCCAACATGGGATAAAATTAGCATTGACCCGTTCTATGGCGATCCTGCCAACTTCCCGAACAGCAAACCAGTTGTGTTGGCCTTCAATGACTGGCTCGCGGTTCCCGAATATAGCAAGCACAAAGACCTGGCTGCTGATTGGCTGAAACTGGCCTTCTCCAAAGAAGCCAACAATAAATGGAACGAAACCATGGGTCTCATTCCTGCCCGTAATGACTCTCAATATGGCTTCGTTACCGAAAGCAAACAGTTGAAACAGGAAGCTGAACTGGCAAGCCAGTACGGCGTTGGTTTCGCCGGTATCAAAGAATCGGCCAAACTGCAGACCATTATGCAGGATGCGCTCGGTAAATTGATCACCGAGGAACTTACTCCGGAAGAAGTACTCGCAAAGATCCAGGCTGATTACTCCGCCGCATTGCAGTAAGAACCCTGTACGACGAAAAATTGGAGGAGCGCAAGCCCCTCCAATTTTTAAACATTCGAGGGAAGTATGCTTAATAATCCATATCTAAAAGTTTTACTGACCGCAATTGGTACGATCATTTTCATCCTCATCAGCAGCTACCTCATCGCCCAATTGGCGAGTTTCATTGCCAAACTCTGCGGCGTGAAAGCTCGCAAGCGCGAGAATATTTTTGCCGGATATTTCTTCGCGTCCCCCTGGATCATCGGCTTCTTGATCTTCGTGGTCGTTCCACTCGGGTTTTCTCTCTATTGGAGCTTCACCGATTACAGGGTAACCAGCGGTCAACCAGCTCAATGGGTGGGACTGCAAAACTACGTTACCCTGATAACAAATGATGATAATTTCAGAGCCTCCATTTATAACACGCTTTATCTTACCGTTTTTGGTTTACCGCTTGAGATCGCTTTTGCGCTTTTCCTGGCGGTTTTACTAAACCAGAAGCTTAAAGGAGAGAAGATCTTCCGGATGGCTTTCTATTTACCGGTTGTACTCGGTTTCAACACGGCAGTGTTATTATGCTGGCGGCTTATGTTGAACACCGGAACAGGCATTATCAACCAATTATTGCGAGCCCTTTCTGGTTTTGCCCCCTTTAATTTCCTTATGCGAGCCTGCATTTATATTCAGGAAATCGTATCCGGTTTCTTCCTGGGATTGAACAACGGCAATTTCAACCTGCTTGAAAAGATCCTGGCAACCGGGTTCCCCGCCGCAAACCGAGTGCCCCTGTGGGTGCAAAGCCCGCTTTGGTCCAAGATGTCAGTGGTCATGCTCATTATCTGGGGCTGTGGAACGATGATGCTCATCTTCCTGGCCGGCCTGAACAACATCCCCAAAGAACTCCACGAAGCTGCTGAGGTGGACGGTGCTTCTTCCTGGCAGCGTTTTTGGAAGATTTCCTTCCCGTTAATTTCACCGTATATCTTTTACAACCTGGTTGTTGGTATGATCGCTTCTTTGCAAATCTTTGAACCGATTTACGTCCTATATCGTGACAACCAACCGCTCGTCTCCTCTGCCATTTCAATGGTGTACTACCTGTGGCAAAAGAGCTTCAGCCACTTTGAGATCGGGTATGGATCAGCCATTTCCTGGCTGGTTTTGATCATCATCCTCATCGTCACCTTGATCCAGTTCTGGCTTCAGAACAAATGGGTCAATTACGATGTTTATTAGGACAAGACCATGAAAAAAACCTTCAAGATCGTTAAGAGTCTGGTTTTATACATCCTGCTGACTTTCTCATCCATTGTGATGTGCTTTCCGTTATTCTGGATGATCTCCTCATCTCTGAAAACCGTTCAGGAAACCAATTCTCCAGGCATCACCTGGGTCCCGGCACACCCCACCTTTCAAGCCTATATCGATATCTTTAACAACACTGATTTTTTGCGTGCGTACGGTAACTCGGTTTTCTATGTAACCCTGGCATTATTCGGAACACTGATTTCGATCGCAGCAGTGGCATACGCTTTCAGCCGCGTCTCGTGGCCTGGACGTAATTTGGTGTTCTTCTTAATGTTATCCACAATGATGATCCCGGCACAGGCATTGATCGTGCCGCAATATGTGTTCTTCAACAAGATCCACTGGGTGGGTACGTTCAATCCATTGATCATCCCTGGTTACTTTGCCGGCGGTGCAGCCATGATCTTTCTGCTCAGACAATCAATGGCACAGATCCCCAAGGAATTGGACGAATCGGCCATCGTGGATGGCGCTTCACACTTCCAAATTTGGTGGGAGATCATCCTGCCGCTGCTGAAGGCTCCCCTCGCGACCATCGCAACATTTCTGTTCGTCGGCCTTTGGAACAGCCTGTTGACCCCACTGATGTATCTGCAAACCATTGACATGTATACCTTGCCTGTATACGTCTCAACGCTCTATAACATTAACCAAACTGTACAACCCTGGCCAACCATCATGACCGCAGCTGTCCTCACCACGATCCCACTAATGGTCGTATTCTTCTTCGCGCAGCGCTACATTCTGGAAAGCGTGGTCGTTTCAGGTCTGAAAGGCTAACATGCAGCGTATCCCTGTCAACCAGCACCTCATGTTGGCCTTCAAAGGCTATGAATGCCCTGAAGCAGAGGACCTTAACCGGTTGCTTTACTGTGAACCGGCAGGGTTCACGCTTTTCCGCGCATTCAACATCGGTGATCCAGAACAGGTGAAACGGTTGGTCGATACCCTGCAAAAGAAAGCTGGTGAGGTCGGTTTCCCTCCTTTGTTGATTGGTCTCGACCAGGAAGGTGGTCAGCTTATGGCCGTGGGAGATTGCACTCAACTTCCCGGCAACATGGCGCTCGGAGCCACTTGCAACGCGCAACTCGCAGAAAAAGCCGGCAAGGTGCTTGGATGCGAGTTGGCAGCCATGGGAATCAATCTGGATTACGCTCCATGCGCCGATGTGAACATCAATCCGCTCAACCCGGTGGTTGGGGTACGTTCTTTCGGTGAGGACCCCAACCTGGTGGCGGAATTGAGCGCAGCAATGGTCAGAGGCATTCAATCACAAGGTGTGGCGGCGACAGTAAAGCATTTCCCGGGTCACGGAGATACTTCCACCGATTCGCATCTAAAAATGCCCACGATCAATCACGTTCTGGAAGATGCTCGAAAAATTGATTTTCCTCCTTTCAAATTAGCCATTCAGGAGGGAGTCAAACTCATAATGACCGGGCATTTGGGATTGCCAGGGATCGTGGAAGAGGAAGGTGTCCCAGCCACCCTTTCGAGGAAAGTCATCGGGGATCTATTAAGAAACGAACTGGGGTTCAATGGCGTGGTCATCACCGATGCAATGGATATGCATGCCATCCAGCAGGGTAAATCGTTGGAAAGGGATGCAGTGAAGTCCTTACAGGCAGGAGTCGACCTTTTATTGCTAACAACTGATCCAGATAGTCATAAACTCGCCTTTGACGGTATTCAGAAGGCGATTAATTCAGGAGCTTTGGGCTCCGAGCTTCTGATCCCTTCATCGCGGAGGATTGCTTCCCTTCGTTCATGGCTGGCCGCGAACCGGCAACAACCGGGATTGGAAGTGATCCAATGTGCAGAGCATCGCGAGATCGCCCGTCAAATCGCCGAAGCCTCGGTCACGTTAGTGAGGGATCAGAAGCATTTGTTGCCGTTACACCTTGTTCCAGAAGCCAGGATTGCGGTCATTCTCCCCCAACCAAAAGATCTGACGCCAGCGGATACTTTATCCTACATCAAGCCTCAACTGGCTGATGCCCTGCGTGAATTCCATGGCAATGTAGACGAATACTCAGTGTCTCTTGAACCCAATGGGAGAGAGATCGCTGAGATCGCGCGAGTGGCTGAAAACTATGATCTAGTCATTGCAGGGACAATCAATGCCTATGCCATTCCTAGTCAGGTCGACCTGATCCTTGAATTGAACAAAGCCTGCAAAGACCTGGTTGTCGTTGGGCTTCGCTTGCCATATGACCTGGCGAAATTTCCCGAGATCAACACATATGTTTGTACTTACAGCATTCTCGCACCTTCAATGCAGGCGTTGAGTCGAGCGTTATTTGGCCTCATCCCATGGAAAGGTCAATTGCCTGTGACCATTCCAGAGAGGTGATCAAAATGCTCTCGCAAAATTGAGCGAAAAGGGTTGACGAGTCAGCCACTTTCTAGTAGAATTTTGGAGCTTGAAATACAGGCATGCGGGCGTGGTTCAGTTGGTAGAATGTCTCCTTGCCAAGGAGAAGGTCGTGGGTTCGAGTCCCATCGCCCGCTCTAAACAACCCGGAAGGGTTGTTTTTATTTGCGCTGGGATTTTATCCCATCGCCCGATCAAGAAAACCCCTTTATGGGGTTTTTTGTTATTTGGCGTTGGGATGCTGCGCAATCCCATCGCCCGCTCTAAACAACCCGGAAGGGTTGTTTTCATTTAATTACTTGACCTGAACCTTACTCTTTGATAAAATCTCATTTGTTCTGGCGACGTGGCCAAGAGGCTAAGGCAAGGGTCTGCAAAACCCTGATCATGGGTTCAAATCCCATCGTCGCCTTTTTTCTTTTACTGTCATTGCGAGCGAGCGCTTTTTGCGAGCGAAGCAACCCCCAACCATAAAAATCATTGAATATCTGCAAAACCCTGATCATGGGATTCCTCCAGAGCAGGATCTCCGCTGTGCTTCTTCAAACCCTCTTATCGGGGGCACTCCCCATCTTCGGCTCTTTCCATTTATTAGTTGAATTTGCGAGGGAATCAACCGGTTTACTCCATTACAGGGATGCCAGGCTTAACCTGTCATTCTTGCTAAAGCCGAATGGAACAATTAGCCAAGCCATGATCACAACTCATTTCTGAATTTTCATTAAAATTTTAAGGATCCAACTCGCATTCCAGTATAATATTTCTATGATAGTTTCAACCGAAATTACGATTATTGCCATCTCAGTGCTTTTGCTCATTTGTGTTTTCGTGAGCAAGATATCTGACCGATTGGGTGCTCCCATCCTCTTGCTTTTCCTTGGCATCGGAATGCTGGTTGGTTCCGAAGGGATCGTAGGAATTTATTTCGACGATCCGCACTTAACCCAGATCATTGGGAACATTGCTCTGGCTGTTATCCTTTTTTCGGGTGGTCTGGACACAAGGTGGCAATCGATAAAGCCCATTGTTAAGGAAGGGATCACCCTGGCTACCTTTGGAGTGATCATCACCGCGGCTGTTTTTGGAGGACTTGTCTACTTTGTACTAAAGCTCTCATTATTGGAATCATTCTTAATCGGTTCGATCATTTCTTCAACGGATGCCGCAGCGGTGTTTTCGATATTACGCTCCAGGTCGATCCGTTTAAAGGGAAACCTGGCACCACTACTTGAGTTGGAGTCCGGCGGCAACGATCCGATGGCAGTTCTACTGACGATCACCATGATCGGATTGATCAACCAAACAAGCAGCTCCATTATTGAAGTGGCTGGAGCCTTTTTCCTGCAAATGATTCTTGGGTTGGTGATCGGTTGGGCTTTCTCTGTTTTGGCTCTGTTCCTGATCAACAAGATAAAAATTGGATATGATGGGCTCTATCCGCTGTTGTTGATTGCCCTGGTATTGTTGGCCTTCAATTTCACCACAATCCTTAAAGGAAGTGGATTCCTGGCAGTTTACGTTTTTGGTTTGCTACTTGGTAAAAACGACTTTCTCCATAAGCACAGCGCCATGCGGTTTTTTGATTCAACCGCCTGGTTCTCGCAAATAGTGCTATTCCTTGCACTTGGATTGTTGGTATTCCCTTCCCGGCTGGTGCCCGTCATCCCTGCGGGATTGCTGCTCGCATTTTGCCTGGTTTTCATCGCCAGACCGGTTGCTGTTTTCCTTTCGTTGCTGCCCTTCAAATACTCATTTAAAGAAAAGCTGTTTGTCTCATGGGTTGGCCTGCGAGGTGCAGTTCCAATCGTGTTGGCAACATTCCCCCTGGCTGCCGGAATCCATAATGCTGATCTTATCTTCAATATCGTTTTCTTCATTGTTTTAGTCTCGGTATTGCTGCAGGGGACATTGCTCGGGAATATCGCAAGATGGTTAAAGCTTCATAACAGCGATCCCTTACCAGCAAAGCAACCCATTGAACTCATCCAGGGAGAGAAGATTTCCAGCCAATTGAAAGAGGTAACCCTTCCCAATAATTCCGCCAGTGCCGGTAAAACCATCATGGAGCTTGGTTTACCCGCAGGATTCTTGATAGTCCTCATTTCAAGAGGCGATTCCTATGTATTGCCCAATGGTGGAACCCAGCTGGCTCCGGGAGATGTCATTTTCGCCCTGACCGAACCTGATGCAATCCAGGTTGCACAAGATATCTTGTCCAAGCCTGCATAAACCAGGACCAAAATTGCTGATCGCTATTTCCGCGCTCTTCTCACCAGATAATCCACCCGTGAGTTGAGTGGATTGCCAGCGTGCCCCTTGACCCACTCCCATTTCACCTGGTGCGGTTTGATGGCTGCCAGTAAAGCTTTCCACAGATTCTGGTTGGCTACCGGGCCGCTGCTGCCGCGCCAGTTCCTGGCCAGCCATTTGGACATCCACTCCTCAATTCCCCGCTGCAAATATTGTGAATCCGTGTAGATCTTAACGCTGGCCGGTTCTGTGAGGCTCTTCAACGCTTCGATCGCCGCGGTTAATTCCATGCGATTATTCGTCGTTTCAGGATCCGTTCCGCTAATCTCGGTACGCACACCATCCACCTGTATCAGAGCCGCCCAGGCGCCGGGACCGGGATTGGGATCACAGCCGCCGTCGGTATAGATTACCACCTGTTTCTTTTCACTCATGGGGCATCCACGCTCATTTCTGAGTAAGTTTGGTCCATTAATATCACCAGATCAGGGATCTGCTCCACCGGATATTTCGTTTTGAAAAGCTGCCAGGAAGCATCCTCCATGATCATTTTTGCGTTGTGCCATCCCGCGATGGAGGGCGGCACCTTTACCAGATCGATCATGGCAGCCACCTGAGCCCACTGTGGAAGTGAATCCTCCAACTCGATCGCGTATTGAATGGATTTCTGACCGAGTGGCAGCGAACCCGAAGCTTTGACAATCTTGCCCTGGTGATCGACGTTGCTCATCCAGCGCACAAACAACCACGCAGCCAGTTTCTTGGTCTCATTCGTGGCCAGAACCGCATAAGACGGTCCCTGGGCGAGGATAAACGATCCGCTTTTCGATGGGAAAGGCAATGCCATCCATTCATCGGTACTTTCGGCTACTTTTTGCGCAGTTGTCTGCTGGAACATCTCTTCCAGGTCGGCAATATAGGCAAGTGTCTGACGCCTGGCAAAATACTCGTACGGAGTGGGTTTCGATCCCAACCAGGCACAGTTGTTATCCTGCAGCCCGCGCAGGAATTGCAGCGCTGAGATGGTGTTGCTGTTATTGAATACGATTGATTTGCTTTTTCCGTAATCAGAGCCAAAAGCCGTCAGCCAGCTTGCCACGGTTAAACCATCATAATCGATCAGCCATCCCCCCATGCCGTCATTTGCCGTTGTTCCATCCAGTTTCATCTTTCCGGAGACATCACAGACCTGCTGTTCAAAGATCTGTGGCGTGGCCGGTAATTCTGCAAATCCAAGCTCATCCGCCCAGGTCTTGTTATAGATCAGAATCTTGGCTGTGCGCTGGGCGGGAATGCCATACCGAAATCCATCGACCACGTCCTGCTGCCAGATGACGTCTGAAAAATAGCTGATGTCATCAGCAGTTAATCCCCACTCAGGCGAATTCACATAAGGAGCGAGGTCGGTAACAATCTTCTCAGCCTGATTCAACCGGAGCAGGTAATCGATTGGCGCCGCGATCACTTCCGGAGGAGCGAAATTTTGCAGACTCAATGATACCGCTTCGGATAAGGCGCTGGATGAACCCGGCGCGCTGATGGTCACACGAATACCCCACTCGTTGTTGGTGTTGAATTCGGCCACCATCTTTTCCACCGCGATCTGAACATTCCCCGTCCAGGGATGCATGAAAACAATATCAACGCCCTTCAAATTCGCCGGATCGACTTTGATCGTGGGTGTTGGTGTCGGAGCAATCTCAGTAGCGGTGCCGGCTGCGGCTGTTGGCGTTGATTTGGTGTTGCCCGGTGCTGATGGCCCAACGCAGCCAGCAAGGAGGATTCCGATCATCAATATGATGGGGAACAAG